>JAGBBW010000078.1 GCA_017938285.1 Lachnospiraceae bacterium | reverse complement strand
TGTTTGATACGGCACATAAGCAGATGATACCGCGTTATGCAAAGCGGGTCGGTATTGTGACTGCTTCCACCGGTGCTGCCTTACAGGACATCTGCCAGATTGCCGGACGCAGAAACCCTTATGTACAGCTGGTACTGTACCCGGCAAAGGTGCAGGGGGAAGGTGCGGCA
Organism: Lachnospiraceae bacterium; assembly: GCA_017938285.1. Taxonomy (GTDB): domain Bacteria; phylum Bacillota; class Clostridia; order Lachnospirales; family Lachnospiraceae; genus SIG299. The sequence goes on along the minus strand of JAGBBW010000078.1, from coordinate 18,444 downwards.
GATACTGTGGTAAAGGGAATCCGGGCGCTGGACGGCAGGGTGGATGTGATGATTGTGGGCCGGGGCGGCGGTTCCATTGAGGACTTATGGGCATTTAATGAGGAAAAAGTAGCCCGTGCGATATATGAATGCCGGACGCCGGTGATTTCAGCAGTGGGACATGAAACTGATACCACAATTGCAGATTATGCCGCAGATCTGCGGGCACCGACTCCTTCGGCAGCGGCGGAACTGGCGGTGTTTGATGTGCGGCAGCTGGAGGAGGCACTGGCGGACATTCATGGTGACATGGTAAACTGCATGGTGCTGCGGCTGCAGGAAAAGCGTATGCTGCTCCGGCAGAAGGAACTGCAGTTAAAGCAGGTGCACCCAAGATACCAGCTCCAGCAGAAACGCCAGCAGGCAGATGAACTGGCGGAACGGTTATCTGCCCAAATGCAGGAAAAGCTGAATGCCAGCCGTCAGAAGGTGGCACTGGCAGCACAGAGGCTGGAGGGACTGTCACCAATGGGACGATTGGAAGGCGGTTATTCCGTAGTAAGCCTTGCTTCCGGTAAAGTGGTAAAGGAAATCGGCCAGGTGGCTCCCGGAGATGAAATCCAGGCTGATGTGACGGATGGAACGATTACGGCAGTAGTGCAGAGTGTGAAAAAGCGAAATTAGGAGAGGAATATGGCAGGCAGAAAAAAAGCGGAAACGGAAGAAAAAAAGGAACCGGGGCTGGAGCAGTCGTTGGCGGAACTGGAGCTTGTAATGGAAGAATTAAGTGCTCCGGGTCTGTCTTTAGAGGAATCCTTTGCAAAATATAAACAGGGCATGGATTTATTATTGCAGTGCAACCGTGCCATTGACAAGGTGGAAAAAGAGCTGACAATTTTGGAGGAAAACGGAATTGATGAATTTTAAAGAGGAATTGCAGAACAGGCAGAATTATATAAATGAGGTACTGGACCGTTTTCTTCCGGAGGTTTCCGGAAAGCAGAAAACGGTGCTGGATGCTATGCGCTACAGTGTAACGATTGGCGGAAAACGGCTTCGTCCAATTATGATGCTGGAAGTATTCCGGTGCTTTGCGGGACAGGAGAACGAGTCGAAAATAGCACCGTTTCTTGCGGCAATGGAAATGCTTCATACGTATTCCCTGGTGCATGATGATCTGCCGGATATGGACAATGACATGTACCGCCGGGGGCAGCTGACGACCCATGCGAAGTATGGCTCTGCCATGGCAATTTTAGCCGGGGATGCCTTGCTGAATTTTGCGTTTGAAACTGCGGGTCAGGCATTTACGGAAGAATCTGCTCCGGAAGGAATGGAATGGAACCTGCGTGTGGCAAAGGCGTTACAGGTATTTGGAAGAAAAGCGGGAATCTTTGGCATGATTGGCGGTCAGGTTGTGGATGTGGAAAAAACAGGACAGCCATTGTCCGAAGAGGAAATCGGATTTATATATAAATTAAAAACCTGTGCGCTCTTAGAAGCTTCCATGATGATTGGTGCCATTCTTGGCGGGGCAGGAGCGGATATGCTGGCAGAGGTGGAACAGATGGCGTATCATATTGGAATGGCATTTCAGATACAGGATGATATTTTAGATATGACCGGAGATGAAGCAAAACTAGGAAAACCGCTGCACAGCGATGAAAAGAACCAGAAGACAACGTATGTGACACTCCATGGACTTGAGGCGGCAAAAGCGAAAGTAAAGGAACTGTCGGAGAAGGCAGTGGAAACAGCAAAAAAGATTCATGGGACAGAGTTTTTACAGGAGCTGATTGATTACCTGATTGTAAGGGAAAACTAAAGGGGAAAATTGCCCGGTGCTGCGGCTGTGGCGTATGCGGGGTTAAAACGAGGTGGCTATATGGCAGGAATATTAGACAGAATCAATAAACCAAATGATATTAAAGAAATCAGTCCTTCCCAGTATCATCGTCTGGCAAAGGAAATCAGACATTTTCTCCTGCATCGTGTGTCAGAGAGGGGAGGTCATCTGGCGTCCAATTTAGGGGCGGTGGAGCTTACCATGGCACTGCATCTGTTTCTGGAATTTCCAAAGGATAAGTTAATCTGGGATGTGGGCCACCAGGCGTATGTCCATAAAATTCTGACCGGGCGGAAAGAGGGATTTTATACCCTGCGGGAATATCAGGGAATGAGCGGATTCCCGAAACGGAAGGAAAGTGAATGTGATACGTTTGATACCGGACACAGTTCCACTTCCCTGTCGGTGGCAAACGGTCTTGTCAGTGCGAGGGAACTGTCCGGCGGAGAGGAAAAAATCGTGGCTGTCATCGGAGATGGTGCGCTGAGCGGCGGCATGGCGATGGAGGCACTGAACAATGTTGGAAAATTAAAAAGCAATATGATTATTATTTTAAATGATAATCATATGTCGATTTCGGAAAATGTGGGAGGAATGGCAAACTATCTTGCCAAAATCCGTTCCAATACGGCATATACCGGTTTTAAGTACGGACTGGAAGATGCTTTGAATAAGCTTCCGGAGGTCGGAACAAAGATTGTAAAGAAATTGAAGCAGTCCAAGGATTCCATCAAGCACCTGGTCATTGGCGGAATGTATTTTGAGGATCTGGGGATTACCTATATCGGTCCGATTGACGGACATGATATTGCCCAGATGACAAGAGCCCTGGAGAGTGCTTCCCGGATGCAGAAAGCCGTACTGGTGCATGTGGTAACCAAAAAAGGAAAAGGATATGAGCCGGCTGAAAATGATCCGGGACATTTCCATGGTGTAGAGCCGTTTGCATTAAAAACCGGACAGGTGCTGCGTCCGCAGCAGGGCGTGACTTATACCGGAATGTTTTCTAAAACGATGACAGAACTTGGGGCGCAGAATGAAAAGATTGTGGCGATTACAGCGGCAATGCCATCCGGGACAGGACTTTCTGCTTTTGCCAAAAAATATCCGGAGAGGTTTTTTGATGTAGGAATCGCAGAAGAACATGCGGTGACCTTTGCGGCAGGTATGGCAGTGGGCGGCTATCATCCGGTGGTGGCAGTGTACTCCACGTTTCTGCAGAGGGCCTATGACCAGATTCTGCATGATGTCTGTATCGGAAATCTGCCGGTGACTTTTGCGGTGGACCGGGCTGGAATTGTGGGTAAGGACGGCGAGACCCATCAGGGTGTGTTTGACCTGTCGTACCTGGCACATATTCCGAATCTGACGGTGATGGCACCGAAAAGCACGAAGGAACTGCGGGAAATGCTGCGGTTTGCCGTGAATTGCGATTATCCGGTGGCAGTCCGTTATCCAAGGGGAACTTCGGAGGAGACTGACGGGCTTCCGGTGGCGGAAATTGTACAGGGAAAGGCGGAAGTACTGGCAGAAGCAGAGGAAAACATTCTGGCAGCGGCTGGTAAGGTATCGGGAAATACGGCAGCGCTGGTGGCGGTAGGAAATACGGTGGCGCTGGCATTCCGGATAAAGAAGCTTCTGGAAGAAAAGAGTGTGGCAGTTACCGTGATTAATGCCCGTTTTGTGGCACCAATGGATGAAGAACTGCTGCTTCAGACAGCAAAGGAACATGCGGTACTGGTGACACTGGAAGAAAATGTGGCGCGGGGAGGCTTTGGAGAGCGGGTTTCTGCTCTTCTGATGGAGCATAACGTGAAGACCAGACATATTGCGGGGGCGCTGGATAACTGTTTTATCGAGCATGGAGACCAGGAAACGCTGCGGAATTTGTATGGACTGGAGGAAGAAGACCTGTGCAGAAGAATTATGGAGGGAATCAATGGCGAAAGAACGTCTGGATGTTCTGCTGGTGAAGCGTAATCTGGCAGAATCAAGAGAAAAAGCAAAAGCATATATTATGGCGGGCAATGTTTTTGTGGACGGTGTCCGGGAGGATAAGGCTGGCAGCAGCTTTGAAGAAACGGTACAGATTGAAGTGAAAGGACTGGCGATGAAGTATGTCAGCCGTGGCGGTTTTAAGCTGGAAAAGGCGGTGGACCAGTTTGGTGTGCAGTTAGAGGGAAAAACCTGTATGGATGTTGGTTCATCTACCGGAGGATTTACTGACTGTATGCTGCAGAATGGTGCAGTTAAGGTGTTTGCCATTGATGTAGGCACCAACCAGCTGGCATGGAAGCTCCGTACGGATGAGCGGGTGGTTTCCATGGAAAAAACGAATATCCGTTATGTGACACCGGAAGATATCGGGCAGCCGGTGGAGTTCGTGTCCATTGATGTGGCATTTATTTCCCTCTCCAAGGTGCTTGGTCCGGTGTATGAACTGATGGCGGAGAACGCAGAGATTGTCTGTCTGATTAAGCCGCAGTTTGAAGCGGGCCGGGAAAAGGTCGGCAAGAAGGGTGTGGTCCGGGATAAGAAAGTGCATGAAGAGGTTGTCGTTGCGGTAACTTCCATGGCAGCAGCCACCGGGTTTGAACTGCTGCGTCTGGACTATTCCCCAATCAAGGGACCGGAAGGAAATATTGAATATTTATTATATGCCAGAAAGAATGACAAGGAAGCCGCAGAGGACAGGAATGCGGCACTGCAGAATATTCTGCTTACCGTGACGGAGATTGTAGACAATGCCCATGGGGAGCTGGATAAATAAAAGGTGAAAACTGCTTGTGTTTTGAAGAAAAACATGGTAAAATATGCACCGTAATGTATATTTATGAATTTATGGACGAAGGCGGAAGAAACAGGGAACAGGAATGAGGCTGTATGGATAAGTTTTGTATTATTGTAAATAAAGACCGGGATGAACAGCTCGAACTGACCAGACGGGTGCAGGAGTTTTTAACCGGACATGGAAAAAACTACGTAGTCCGCATGGAGTCGCTGGATTCTGCTGACGAAGCATGGGAGGCACTGCCGGAGGACACAGACTGTGTAATTGTGCTTGGCGGTGATGGAACACTGATACGTGCGGCAAACCGTCTGCTGGAGTATGATATACCGGTATTTGGTATTAATGCGGGAACACTGGGGTATCTCACCGGAGTGGAAGCTTCGGAGGCAGAACGTGGACTGGAGCGTCTGTGCAGCGGGGATTTCCGTGTGGAAAAACGGATGATGCTGGATTCTGATATCAACGGGCAGTATGTGGACACGGTATTAAATGAGGTGGCAGTTACCCGGAGCGGCTTCAGCCGTCTGATTAATCTTGCCGTATATGTGAATGGCGCACTGCTGGATGTAGTGTCCGGAGACGGACTGCTGGTGGCAACTCCGACGGGTTCCACTGGATATAATCTGTCCGCCGGAGGCCCGGTGGTGAAGCCGGAAACGGAGCTGATTTTAATTACGCCGATTTGTCCGCATTCCTTAAGCTCCCGTGAAATTGTTGTTTCCGCGGAAGATGAAATTGCAGTGGAAATCCATGAAAGCAGAAGGGGACCGGAGGTGGAGGCCTGCGCCACGTTTGATGGCCGTGTGGCAAGAAATTTAAAACCGGAAGACAGGATTGTGATTAAACGTTCTAAATATACAACAAAAATGGTTCAGCTGGATGAAAGGACCTTTTTTGAGGTGCTTCGTTCCAAGCTTGGTTCCGTGGAAAAGTAAATTAATCCGGAAAGGAAATAAGCAGAATGAAGAGCAGCAGACAGAACAAGATTGTCGAAATTATCAGAAAATATAACGTGGAAACCCAGGAAGAACTGGCAGAATATCTGTTGCAGGCAGGGTTTGCAGTAACCCAGGCTACGGTATCCAGGGATATCCGGGAACTGAAACTGACCAAGGTGCCGACAGAGAGCGGACGTTCCAAGTACGCCATGCACCAGGGGGCAACTTCGGCATTGAATGATAAGCTGGTCCGGGTACTGCGGGATGCCTATCTTTCCATGGACCGGGCACAGAATATTCTGGTAATCAAGACGGTTTCCGGTATGGCAATGGCTGCGGCTGCAGCATTGGATTCCCTCAATCTGAATGCCATTGTAGGTTGTATTGCGGGAGATGACACGATTATGTGTGCCATTCGTACGGATGAGCAGACGGAGGAAGTCATGCAGGTGATATCAGAACTGATTTATGGAGAAAAGCAGTAGTAATAGAAAATTCAGCAAAGAAATTTTGACAAGCAGGAAGTTTTATGTTATAATTTATTGTTAGACAATGTTTTACTTGTTCCGGGGTGTTTTCCAAAGGTGAAATATAGAATTTTGGAAAGCGGAATAGTTTGGAACAGTTACAAAAATATTTTAGATTAGAACAGGAGAGAAAATAATGTCCGGACATTCTAAATTTGCTAATATCAAGCATAAAAAAGAAAAAAATGATGCAGCCAAGGGTAAAATTTTTACAAGAATCGGCCGTGAAATTGCCGTTGCGGTAAAGGAAGGTGGTCCTGATGTCAATAACAACAGCAAGTTAAAGGATATCGTAGCGAAGGCCAAGGCAAACAACATGCCGAATGATACCATTGAGCGAAGCATCAAGAAGGCTGCCGGTGACGGCAACAACGTAAACTATGAATTTGTTTCTTATGAAGGTTATGGTCCAAGCGGTATTGCGATTATCGTAGATGCTTTAACAGATAACAAGAACAGAACAGCAGCAAATGTAAGAAACGCATTTACCAAGGGTAACGGCAACGTTGGTACCCAGGGCTGCGTATCCTTTATGTTTGACAAGAAGGGTCAGATTATCATTGACAAGGAAGAGTGTTCCATGGATGCGGACGACCTGATGATGTTAGCTCTGGATGCAGGCGCAGAAGATTTTGCAGAGGAAGAGGACAGCTACGAAATTATTACAGAGCCGGATGCATTTTCGGCTGTGTTTGCCGCACTGGAAGAGGCTAAGATTACTACCGTTTCCGCAGAAGTTACCATGATTCCTCAGACCTGGGGTACACTGACCGATGAAGGCGATATCAAGAGCATGAACAAGATTCTGGATCTGCTGGATGAGGACGATGATGTGCAGCAGGTATACCACAACTGGGATGAGTAAGAATTCCGGCGGAACGATGGAATACAGCGTGTATTGAAAAATAACAGACAGGTCTTGGAAAGACTGGAAGAAAAATAATTATGGGCTGTGGCAGGAAGAGGGTTTTTGGTTCTTTCTGCCACAGCCCATTTTGTTAAAATTCAGTGTCAAACAGTTCATCAAAATCCATTTTTACGATTGGCATGGAAATGATACGGAGCTTTTCCTTGTCGCCCAAGGTCCATTTATATTGTACATTATCAGAGAAGACCCGGCACAAACTTCCTTTCAACTGATGTTTCACCATGGCAACAAAATTTATGATTACAGAGGAATGCTCAACGCGGGCTCCGGAGATATCGGTAATGATAAGGGCAGTGTTCATGTAAAATACCTCCTTTATTGAGAAGAATTGCGTGTGGAAATATTGTATTGATGTAATTAATTATACAGGAAAATGGGAAAAGGCAAGGGCTTCTCTTGCAAGGGGAGAAAAGGTAAGATATAATGTCATTGTTCGCAAAGCACTCAGACACTTGTTGTCGGAGTGCGAAAGAAGGAATGGGAAAAGAAAGGTGGAGAATGCAGATGATTTATTTAAATACACTGTCTTATGAAAAAGAGCATGAAAAATATAGAAATAACCATTCAGATATTTTTAAGATGACTGTAATGAATGAAGAACTGGATGTAAGGGATATTGAAATAATCAGAAGCATTGATAAGGCAGAGTATCTTGGAAATAATACAATGAAGGACCAGTTTGGAAATATAACCTCTATAAATAATCTGGCGACAGGTACAAAGGTATTGCTTAATCTGAGATGGTTTATAAAAAATGGAAAGGAAGATACACCATTAAATATAACGAGTTGCGGAGATAATGTGATTTCTTTACTGGTTGAGGAAGTGAAGGGAAAAAATGTATTCTTTCTGACTTGTAATTATACGTTGCAATGTGATAAGCAGGCAGAAATTATGGTAAATGGTAAATATAAAATAGATTCCTTTTCGGAATTAAGTTCTCTAGGGGGAAAACTTTATGAGACCAGTCATTGATTTTAAAGCACAAGGTATGAGGTTCTATTTTGATGTACAGATGGATGTTACAAAATTATGTGATGACAGTGGGGTGGGAAAATCATTTTTATGTGAGTCATTGAAAACGGCTTTGAAAACTTATGAAGATACAGGAAAGTATCCTGTGAAAGACAAAAATACGCTTGAAAATGTTCCAACAATTGTCATAGATGGATTGAATGTAACTAGCATGTATGCGGAAGAACAGCTGGCGAGGAAGGGAACCCTTATTGTTGTAGATGAAGCAGATATGCTTTTTAATAAATATTCGCATCTGGGTGAAATAGTACTGGAGAATGAAAATAGTATATTTGTTCTTGTGGCAAGGTCGGTAATAAAAGAATTACCGATTGGATATGACGGATATGCAAAAATTAGAAATGAGAACAGGAAAATTGTCGTGGAATATTTTAGGGATAGTAAGAAGGTGAAAGGATGAGATATATTGTTTGTGAAGATAGTGGAAGCGGATTCTATTTTTGGTCGCTAATTAAGGAATACGTTTTAGAGTTGGATTATGAGATGGTTACATTGGATATGATGAATGAAATATTACCAGAAAGCAGGAGAAGTTCAACAATAGGAGTGGGTATTATAGCGAGATATTTGTCTGCAATTGCTGCTCAAAACAAGGAGGATACTTATATTATATGTGTTGATAATGCAACAGATAATGAGGAAATTGGCAATGATATTGCTAAAATCTATCAGATTGCAGCTCAAAATGGAAATATGTATGTGTTTGACTATATTTGTTTTGAACAACTGATACTTGCAGCAGGAAAATATGAAAATTTTATTCCTGGGATATCTGAGAATGATATGTATAAAGTTGTAAAACAGCACTATATGGAACACGGACTGCAAGACAATATTGCGTTTAAGAGGATGTTAAGAAAGGAAGGGATAAGACAGGGAACTACGGAAAAATTATTTAATGTGTTGATGATGAATGTAATTGTGCAGAGTGAAAAAAATATTGGGAAACGAAAATATTTGAGAATGCGGCATCATTATATTTGTAAAAGCAGTTGGTCAGTATGCTGGAAAGTAGATTGTACAGAACAGTGTCCAAATGATGGATGTTGGGAAGCAACAGGAAGTAATGCAATTATGTGCAAAGACTGTGAAAAGGATTTTAAAGAATATAGTAACTCATGTAAGATAATGAATAAAGACGACGTCAGGAAATTTGCAGAAGAAACGGTATGTGATAGAAAACTGCCTGAAAAGTATATGGAGAGAGTTAGGTTATTGTTTGATATTCCAGAAGTAAGAAAGATTGATACATACGGGTAGAAGGCTTAAATGAATAAGGAAATATGGATATGATTTTTCACATAGTGAATAAGTCCTAATTTATATAAAACTCCCCTTTATTTTAATGGAAAACAGTTTTTTTCAAGGCTCTGCCGTATTAGTGACACAAAAATGCCAAGAATTACCGCTAAAATGACTACAGTATTTTTTGTTTTTTTCTAATGTATTTGGAGCTTTCTGCCGATATGTTGGATAAGGACTAATTTTAAGCATATACATAGAGGGTCACGGATATATGGCTGACCGGGATGTTTATGGAGCGGTTTTCAACAGTCACTTTGCAGTTATTGTGAACAGTAACGATCTTTATAGCAAGTACAAAGAGAGGGAATGAGTATGAGAAAACACTTGAAAAAAGCAGTGAGTTTTATGATGGCAGTGTGTCTGCTGGCTGGAAACAGCTATGTGGATACGAGAGCAAACACTTCGGTGACGATGACGGAGTGGGTGGAGGAAGTACCGGAGAGCAGTGCTGCGGGTACGGAAGTGGCAGAAACGGAGGTTTCTGTGATAGATACAGAACTGCGTACAGCAAGTGCTGCTGAGGCGACACCAACGCCTACGCCTGGAAATGATGTTGTAGTTTCAAACGGAACGAAGTATGTATTTTTTAAAAATGATGAAACTAATACATTTGTAGAGTCAGGAGAAACCGTAGATCTTAATAGTGGAAAGATGACCTTGATAATTAAGCGTCTGGACCAAAATAATAATCCAGTTCCGATGGAAGATGGCAGTTATGTTGAATGGGTCAGTGGTAACACAGCAGCAGTACAGATACAAAATTCGACTTTGCCAAATGGTTGTGAACTTATAAGGACAGGTCCAGGTTTGGCATTAGTGGTTGCAAATATTTGTAATGCAAATGGAGTAGTACAAGATACTATAACATGTTTAATAAAAGTGGGCATTAGAATTGTTAATGATCAGGATTCAGAGTGGAAAATTTTCCCGGATGGAACGTCAAATAAAATATTAGTATTAGAAAAAAAAGGAGACTACACATATCCGGTAAAACTTGAGCACATGAGTGAAGATGAACTCATTTTAGGAAATGAAGTGTTATGGTCATGTGATAGAGAAGGTGTTATTGATATTGAAGATGGTGTGATTACTCCTTTGGGTGCAGGAACTACTACTGTAACAATTAAGACTCGTACTGTAGAGGGTGGTAAGTCATTAGAGTTAAAATTCGACGTTGTAGTTATGCCGGAAGGTGCAGTTGTACTTGATAATACCTGTAATACTTATGAAGGAAAAGTTCAACATAGGACAAAAGAGAATGAACTGATATTATATTCTAATGGTAATCCGGCTAAGAATATTCAATGGGAAGTATATCAGGTATTGTATGATAAACAGAATTTAGAGCACCTTGAACCAATTACACCAAGTAATACAGAATTATTAAGCTATGAGATTAGTGAAGACAATGGTGAGTTTAGATTAGATAATTTAAAGGCGGGTACTTACCGCATTATAGGTTATGTAGATAAAGGTAAATATGGTACGGATGTAACATGGAACAAGGTTCAGTATGATTTTGTTGTAGGTATCAATTTGAATGACAGATATCCGACAATTTCTATGAATGTTGATGATATTTACAATGTAATTGCAAATTCCAATATACCAGAGAGAATGTTTAGTGAGTTGTTTGATATCCGGCATCATGGTGAAGGTGATAATGCAGGTACGGAGATTGCTGTAGGAAGTAATGTAGTAAGTGTTTCAGAGGATGGTTATATTACTGGTCTTGCCAAAGGTACTGCTAAGGTATTGGTAAGTTATAAGGGAGAAGGATTAAAAGCATTAGACCGTTTGAGCATTTTCTCGGATGAAGATACTGAAAATTATAAGAAGCAGGTAGTGTATCCTTTTGAAATTATTGATGGTCTTTCCTTAAACTCCACGTTGCTTACTTTGTATGAAGGGCAGGAATTTCAGCTTAAAACAACAACAACAGATACAGCGACAGTTGTCTGGACTTCTTCGGATACATCTAAGGTGACTGTAACCCAGACGGGTCTGATTAAAGCAATTAAAACCACTAATGCAAATGAACCAGTTTTAATTGCAGCCACACAGATGATTAATGGTGTAGAAAAAAGAATTGTATGTAAGGTGTTTGTACAGCCTGCGGTGACAGAGATTATATTACAACCAGAGGAAAAGTTGATAGATATTGAGGAGTTTCTGACGATTGAAGCAGTTGTAAAGCCAGAGGTTTCGGATGTAGACTTAAGGTGGATTTCCTCTGACTCAGAGGTGGTTGCAATTTCTTCTGCTTCGAATAGAAGTGTAACAGTACAGGGTATGAAAGGTGGCAGCGCAGTAATTACCGCTATTAATGCGCAGAATATCGTTGTTGGCCATTGTAAGGTGACCGTAAACCAGCCAGCCGAGGAACTGATTTTATCGGCAGGAGGAAAGAATTTATCGGATGGAGAAGAAGTAAGAGTTCCATGGTCTGATAAAACGTTTCAGTTATATGCTGAAATTCTTCCGGAAGAAACTACCAATAAAGAGGTAACCTGGAAGTCTTCTAACCCAAAACTTGCAACGGTGGACGAACATGGTCTTGTAACGTTTAATAAATCTGGAAAAGCCGGAGAAGTAACCATTATTGTTCAGTCCAAAGACAACCCGAACCTGGTAAAGACATGTACCATCCGAATTCTGGCTTCTGTCAACGGTGTGGAATTAGACCAGCATGAGTTGAATCTGTTTGTTGGTGAGTCCGAGCGTCTGACCTATCTGGTAAATCCGGATGATGTGGCAAATAAGACAGTTACATGGACTTCCTTTGATACTTCCATTGCCGCTGTTGACAAGACAGGTATGGTAACGGCAAAGGGACCGGGTAAAACACAGATCATGATTATGACCGAAGATGGTTCTTTCTATGATTTATGTACTGTAACGGTTGATTTATATGCTACCAGCGTAAAGATGAATTACAAAAAAGTGACCATGAATCGTGGGGACTACTTTGATATGGAAGTAACAGTTGCTCCGGCAAACAGCACGGTAAAGTCCCTGATTTGGGAAAGTTTAAATCCTTCGGTAGTAACCGTTTCCTCTAATGGACGTCTGACTGCCAGAAATGTAGGTACTGCGATTGTCATGGTAAAAACACAGACCGGTTCCCTGGCATATTGTGAGGTTACTGTACTGGAACCTATGGTTTCCCTGGAACTGGATGAAACAGATATTACGATTGATGTAGATGAAAAGTTCCTTTTAACTCCGGAGTTTTCTCCAGAGGAGCCAAGTAATACGGAAGTAAAGTGGAGTACCAGTGATGAAGATATCGCAGAAGTCAACCTGCTGGGTGAAGTTACCGGTATTTCTGGTGGTACTGTAGTTATTACCTGTGAAACTGTAGATGGCGGATATCGTGCATTCTGTCTCGTAACGGTAGAAGAACCGGTATATGAACTTACCGTAACGCCGGACAATTACCGTCTTGGTATTGGTAAGACTTATCAGCTGACTGCAACCATGACCAATAAGGGAACGGCAACTGACAGTGAAATTATCTGGTCCTCTTCGGATGAAAGCATTTGTACTGTAGATAAGTTTGGTAAGATTACCGGTGTGAATTTTGGTTATGCTACCATTAAGGCAGAAGCAGCGGATGGCTATGGTGCGTATGCGACCTGTGAAGTCCGTGTCGTAAGAGAAGTAACATCCATCCGGTTAAATTATTACAGAATCCAGCTGGTTCAGGGTGAAACAGTTTCCTTAAGAGCAGAGATTCAGCCGTCCAATGCAACTTATAATACCGCACAGTTTGTATCGGACGACCTTACGGTTGCAGTAGTAGATGAAGATGGTCTGATTACCGGTATTACTCCGGGTACAACCTGGGTTCATGCTAATGCAAAGGATAACAGTGGTGTGAGTGCTGCCTGCTTCGTAGAAGTTATTGCACCAATTCCGGCAACCGGAGTTACCGTATCTGACAAGGAAATTGTGTTAGTACCGGGTGAGTCCAAGGAAGTAATTGCGTCCATCCGTCCGGCAAATTCCACCGATGACCTGACCTGGTCTTCCGGTAATGAATTTATTGCAACGGTAGACAGTAATGGTAAAATTACAGCCCGTATGGTAGGTACTACGGATGTAACGGTTATGACTACCTCCGGTAAGACTGCAACGGTTAAGGTTATTGTTTTAGGTCTGAGCCGAAGCACTCTGGAGATGCCTGTATATACCCAGTACAGCCGTCTGGTAGTAGATGGTGCCAATGCACCGGTACGCTGGGATGTAGAAGATACAACGATTTGTGAAATAGCAAATGGTGTGGTTACAGCAAGAAAGGTAGGTACTACCTATGTAACAGCAACCATTAATGGACGAACCCTGAAGTGTAAGATTATCGTAAGTCCAAACAAAAAGAAATAAAGTAATTATTCCAATAAGCAGATGAAAGGAGAACTGCCTTTTCGTGTTACAAAGTCTTCACGTTAAAAATTTTGCAATTATAGAGGAATCGGAAGTAAACTTCCGGGAGCATTTAAATATTATGACCGGTGAAACCGGTGCGGGTAAATCGATTTTGATTGACTCCGTCAATGCAGCAATCGGAGCAAAAGTATCCAAAGATATCATTCGCCAGGGCGCAAGCTTCGCCCTGGTGGAGCTTACGTTTGATAATTTAAGTGATACTGTGGTGTCTGCCCTGGCTGCCAGAGAGATTTATCCGGAAGAAGGTATGCTGGTGCTTTCCAGAAAAATTATGGAAAGCGGCAAGTCTGTATGCAAAATTAATGGGGAGACGGTAACGGCAGCGATTTTGAAAGAAACTGCGGGCTATCTGATTGACATTCATGGCCAGCAGGAACATCATTCGCTGTTGCAGAAGGCGTCCCATTTAAAATTTTTAGACCGTTTTGCCAAGGAACAGCTGGGGACACTTCCAGGACGGCTGGAAGAAGCTTACAAGGAATGGAAAGCTGTGAAGGATGAGCTGGAACATGCAGTTGTAGAGGAAGGAGAAAGAAACAGAGAAGTCTCCTTTCTTTCCTTTGCTGTAGAAGAAATTGAAACTGCCAGATTAAGAACCGGTGAGGATACAGAACTGGAAGAAGAGTATAAGATACTCTCCAACAGCCGGCAGATTGCGGAAGCTGTGTCATCCTGTCTGCGTCTTACCAAAGAGGCAGAAGACAGTAATGCGGAAGAACTGATTTCCAGAGCCCAGCGGTATATATCCAAAGTGGCAGAATATGACAGCGAACTACGAAATATGGAAACTTTGTTAAGTAGTGTGCAGGAGATGATTTCAGAGTTTAATGCCCAGGCAGATGACTATATTTCAGACCTGGAAGATTCCGGAGCGCGTTTTTTTGAAGTAGAACAACGTTTAAATGTAGTCAACCAGCTAAAAGGAAAGTATGGGGATTCCATTGAGGCGGTTCTTTCTTACAAAGAAGAATGTGAAAAAAAATTAGAGAAATATAATAATTATGAAGTATATTTAGAAAATCTTCGTAAAAACTATAAAAAAACAGAAGACGTCTGTCTGAAATTATGCGGGCAGATTTCGGCTATCCGAAAAGAATGTGCGGAAAAGCTGACTACAGCCATGCGGAATGCTTTGGTGGATTTAAATTTTTCTGATGTAAAGTTTGAAATGCCGTTTGAGCAGCTTGAGCAGTTTACTGCCCGTGGATATGATTCCTGTGAATTTATGATTTCCTTAAATACAGGAGAACAGATGAAACCATTGACCAAAGTGGCATCCGGTGGTGAATTATCCCGAATCATGCTGGCAATGAAGTCCGTAATGGCTGACCAGGATGAAATTCCGACATTAATTTTTGATGAAATTGATACCGGTATCAGTGGAAGAACTGCCCAGAAGGTTTCAGAGAAAATGGCGCAGATTGGTGCCAGTCACCAGATTTTGTGTATTACGCATTTAGCCCAGATTGCAGCCATGGCAGATTCCCATTTCCTGATAGAAAAAAGTGTACAGGATGGCAGGACAAGTACTGCAATCCGTGAACTGGCGCAGGAAGAGACATATACGGAATTAGCCAGAATGCTTGGTGGAGCAGAAATAACCGCAGCTGTTGTTGGAAATGCAAAAGAAATGAAACAGTTGGCAGATAAAGTAAAGCAGTATTAGAGCGTGTTTGAAAATTCATTCCTGCAATTTTCAAACACACTCTAGCCAGCAACTATAAAACATTAATTGCAATTTATGTAAAGTATTATAGGAAAGTCCGGATGAGATAATTGTAAAGAACCAGATCTTGCAAAAATCTTGTCCGGACTTTTTTTGACTCCATTTATGGGAAGAATGTGCAGGTTTATTTTCTTTGTTTTCTCTCATACTAAAAGAGGACAAAAAAATGGGGAGGAGAGAAAGAAATGGAGAGGCTGTTGCATAAAAGGCGAAAAAGAACCTGGCTGCTGGTGGTTTCAGTGATGTGTCTGGCAGCTGCCGGGTTTTACGGTTATTACTGGATGAAAGTCAATGTACCTTCAGAAATAAAGCTTTTGATTGGACAGGAAGAGGAGTTTGATTTCTCTGTTCCCATGGAAGCGAGTATTGTCAGTGAGGAGGCAGTAGGAGTTCTTTATGTCAATCAGGAACCGTTATCGAAAGAGGAAATCAACATTGATTTATTAAATCCTTTTTCTGTAAGTTCTGAATCCTTGGGAGAATATGATATTGAATTAAAGTTATTTGGATTATTTCCAATTAAAGAAATTTCCCTGGAAGTTATAGAAGAAATGGAAGTAGTTCCGGGAGGTTCGGTCATAGGTCTACAGGTGGAAACAGACGGAATACTTGTTCTTGGAACCGGTGTGGTAGCTACATCATCCGGGGAAAATGCGGAGCCGGCAAAAGGACGTCTGCAAAGTGGAGACTATATCGTAGGTATTAATGGGAAAAACAATATAACAAGAAAAGATTTGCTGGATGCCATTGGTGCAGAACCTTTAAATCTTACCGTAAATCGGAATGACAGTATAATTCAGGTGGAAATCCAGCCGGTGCAGGATTATTCCGGACAGTATAAGCTTGGAGCCTGGATTCGGACGGATGCCCAGGGAATCGGTACGATTACGTTTGTAACAGGTAATGGAAAATTTGGAGCACTCGGACATGGTATTACGGATGTGGATACCGGTCTCTTAATGGAGGTAGGGACAGGAAAGCTATATGATGCTGAAGTCCTAAGTGTGGTGAAAGGTAAGACAGGTACTCCCGGAGAACTGATTGGAATTATCCGACAGTCCGGTATCAGTCTGATTGGTGAAATTACGGAAAACTGTCCGGCAGGAATTTACGGTCAGATGAAGCTGGGAATGATAAATACATCCGAATCGATTCCGGTGGCGTTAAAACAGGACATTGAACCAGGAAAAGCAACCATACTGTGCCAGGTGGATTCCCAGGTACGGGAATATGAAATAGAAATTGAGCGGATAGAACTTGGCAGAACAAATGATAATAAGGGTCTGGTAATCCGGGTTACGGATGAGGCATTGTTAAAAAAGACTGGTGGAATTGTACAGGGAATGAGCGGCAGTCCTATACTACAAAACGGGAAAATTGTAGGTGCTGTGACCCATGTGCTGGTCAATGATCCGACCAGAGGGTATGGTATCTTTATAGAGAATATGCTGGAGCATTGAGTCCGTGCAGCGGCGAGAGGAAAAGACACCGAGTAAGCTTGCTTACAGAGGTGTCTTTTGCGATGCGACGACATACGGCGAAAGCCGTACATGAGCAAGAAGCGAAGCGGATTGCGTATACCGCACGGTTAAGTATAAAGCAGATTTTACAAGGCTTTCTAAGCAGTTGTAGGGTCTGCTTTGTTTTATATATAAATTGGTTACAGTTAATGATAGTGAAAAAAGAGATTAAGAAAATTAGTGTGCCAGTACACTAGGGACGAGTTGTGTTGGGAGCAATAAAAATTTGCCCATTTTAAGGAAAGAAATGCACAAATTTATACCATTATCAAGTTTAAAGGGTTCTTTCTGTACTTTGGGTATATAAACTTATTTTCAATTATTTTTGAGTATTTCAGTATCCATGTCCGCCGAAACTCCTCCGACACTTGTATGTTCCTGTCGGACACAGCGAAAAAAGATTTCGCTATGTTCGCTTGGAACATACAAGTATCGTTTGAGATGTCGGACATTAGGATACTGAAATATCAAAAATAGCGAAGTAGTTTTATTACCCAAAGTACAGAAAGAACCGTTTAAAGATACAACAGGGATTATTGAATTATGTAAAAATGCAGGTGAGCCTGTAGTGGTTAATTGAAATGGAGAACTTAAGTTAGTAATTATGACAAAGGGTATTTTCAATGAATACTTTCGCATTAGAAAACCAAACGGAGAATTTGATATCAAGAAGGGATATTTTGAAATAAATATTCGGAATATTGAAACGGAGGCAATTATGATTAGAGAACTAAAAATTCCGGCAGAGATTGTGAAATTATGCGAAAGCACTAATAAGCCATTTCCTATCATTAGAAATGGTTATGATGAATTGTAGTAATGAGTTATAAGAAGTATTTGAGAAGAAAAGCAGTTATAACGTTTGTGAAAAAGACTTTTTGAAACAAAACACAGAAACAAACATCCTTATTTCAAAAACATGTTGAGTTCTTGAAATAAAAGAGATATAATGAGTGTAGTTATTTCAAAAAGAGGTAAAAAATTCTTTGCCTGCATAATCAGGCAGGCATTTTGCTTCGCAAAACAAGGAGAATTATATGAATCGAGCAGGAATATATGTTGACAATTTAACAGGGGAAGCTACTTATCAATCATTTAAACCTAATCCATTACCACCTATGCCGGAAATTGAAATGGATGAGGAGATTGTAAAACTTTTAGTAGATGCCAATAAACAACTGGTAAAACTTGATACTGCATCACAGTTGATTTCTAATGCAGATTTGTTTATATCAATGTATGTTAGAAAAGAAGCATTGATTTCTTCACAAATAGAAGGAACGCAGTGTACTCTTGACGATGTATTAGATCCGGAAGTGGAAGCGAATGCAAATCTTGATGTTTCTGATGTTATTAATTATGT
Source organism: Lachnospiraceae bacterium (assembly GCA_017938285.1). Taxonomy (GTDB): domain Bacteria; phylum Bacillota; class Clostridia; order Lachnospirales; family Lachnospiraceae; genus SIG299. Next base: position 37 of record JAGBBW010000078.1, on the reverse strand, counting down.
GAAAGCAACACAGTATGCATTAAAACGTCTGGAAAGA
>JAGBBW010000077.1 GCA_017938285.1 Lachnospiraceae bacterium | reverse complement strand
CAGCCCATAAAGCTCTCCTGTCTGTCTACTAGCACTAAACCCTTTGTACAACCCTTGCCGGATACCTTGTGACTTAGCGGCATTATAATACTTAGCAACACGCTCTACCAGTTCTAAAGTCTCTTCTTGTATACAGGGTTCTCTTTGTAATTCCTCAAGTTCCATCTGAACAATTCCCACCATCTCTTCTGTTAGATGTACCTCTATAGCAGGAACCTTTGAATACCCCAAAGATACTGCAGAAGATAAACGTTTGTTTCCTGAGACTACGTGAAAATAATTATCTTCACGCACAACCATAATAGGTTCTACCAAACCAATACGTCTGATGCTCTTTTTCAATTTATAATCATTACAGGGTAAGATATCCTTAAACTTCGAAACTTCTACCCACACAATCTTTTCATCTCCTAATAACGTATCTACCTTCACCTCCCTATAAGAAAAGGGCTAGAAACTATAAGCTCTAACCCTCTAAAATACCACACAAATCTTGTGCATAAATATGCAATTTACTACTCCATTAAGCGACTGTTAAATGGAGTATTTACTCCTTTAGTCCGAGAAAAGTTAAGTATTTATAAGAAACTATAAATTTTTGTAAATCTGCAAAGCAGTATAAATCCCAGAGTTTAAACCACCTTCCACGTACTTCTACCACTCATACGGTGTATTCTGGTAAACGTAATAATTCACCCAGTTCGTATACAGCGTATTTGCATGGGCTCTCCATAATAACTGTGGCTTTGCCATACTGTCATCACCCGGATAATAATTTACCGGAACCTCCGGATTGATTCCCTTTGCCACATCTCTCTTGTATTCCTTATCCAGTGTTACCCTGTCATATTCCGGATGGCCCAGTACGAAAATATTCTTTCCTTCCTCTGCCAGCACAAGGAAAATTCCCGCCTCTTTGGATTCTGCCAGAATTTTAAACTTGTCACAGGCCATAATATCCTCTCTCGACATTTCCGTATATCTGGAATGCGGTGCATAAAACACATCATCAAACCCACGCACCAGTGGTTCCTTCCGGTTGTATACCTCATGCAGATATATGCCGGACAGTTTTTCATTTAAAGAAAGTTTACGCACACCGTAATGATAATACAGACCCGCCTGGGCGCCCCAGCAGATATGCAGTGTGGACGTTACGTTTGTCTCCGACCATGCCATAATCTGCTTCAGTTCTTCCCAGTAAGCCACCTCTTCAAACTCCATGGTTTCCACCGGTGCTCCGGTAATAATCAGACCGTCAAACTTCTGGTTCTTCACATCCTCATAGGTCAGGTAAAACGTATCCAGATGACTGGTAGCGGTATTTTTTCCAACATACGTGCTGGTGGTCAGAAATGTCACATCCAGCTGTAAAGGTGTGTTGGACAGGGAGCGCAGCAACTGGACTTCCGTATCTTCTTTTAACGGCATTAAATTCAAAATAGCAATCTTTAACGGACGGATATCCTGGCTTAATGCCCGCTTTTCGTCCATCATAAAAATATTTTCTTCTTCTAAAATTTTCTTTGCTGGTAAATCATTTTGTACTCTGATTGGCATTTTTAACATCCTCTCTGTATTTTCTTTGTAATCTTTATATAGAGTTGCATGGTTACTATTTGCAATCGTTTCGTATCTTCCTAAATATACCATTTGGAATCAGAGGGAATACACAGATTACAACGTTTCCCCACCGGAGGCTTCTCCATTTAATGCCAGGAACTCTTCTTCCGTAATAATCGGCACACCCAGTTCTTTTGCTGTTTTATTTTTGGATGAAGAGGACATATTGTCGTTGTTGATCAGGTAGTCCGTGTTTTTACTGACACTGCCTGCTACCTTGCCGCCCCGTTCCTCAATATAAGCCTTCAGCTCATTCCGATTCTTAAACTTTGTTACACTTCCAGTAATAACAAACGTCTTTCCTTCAAACACCGCTGTGGCAGTACTTTCTGTCTTCTCCAGATGAATTTCAGCCAGAATATGATCCAACTGCTCCTGGTTTTCCTTCCTTGCAAAGTACTCCACATACGCCTGTGCCATCACTTCACCGATTCCATTGATTGCTGTTAATTCCTCCACCGAAGCATGGCGGATTTTCTCCATATCCGCATCAAATGCTTTGGTAATCAGCTTTGCTGTTGCCACACCAATATTTGGAATACCAATGCTGTACAGTAAACGCTCTACAGTTGTCGTCTTTGCTTTTTCAATCGAAGCAGTCAGATTTTCATACGATTTCTCACCAAAACCCTCCATCGAAACAATTGCTTCCTTGTGGATATCCAGGTGAAACAAATCTGCCGGTTCTTTTAAAAATCCTTCATTAATCCACTTTTCCAGTGTTGCTTCAGAAAGTCCCTCCATATTCATGGCGTCACGGCTCACAAATAATGTAAATGCTTTTACTTTCTTTGCCAGGCAGTCCGGATTGGTACAATACAGTACCTTGACATCTCCTTCCACAGAAACCCTGGTTGCTTCTCCACATACCGGGCACTGGCATGGTGGCACAGCCGTACCACTCTTTGTATGGTTCACTGCAATCTGCGGAATAATCATATTTGCTTTGTATACTTCAATTTCATCCCCGATGCCAAGTGCCAGATTTTCCATGATACTGACATTGTGAATGCTGGCACGGGAGACGGTTGTCCCTTCTAATTCAACTGGTTCAAAAATTGCCACCGGATTTATCAGACCGGTCCGGGACGCACTCCATTCAATTTCCAGCAGATGTGTCTTTGCCGTCTCATCTTTCCACTTAAAAGCGATGGAATCCCTTGGAAACTTTGCTGTCCGTCCAAGACTTCTGGAATATTCCAGATCATCAAAACTTAACACCAGACCATCCGATGGAAAATCATTCTTTGCTACCTGTTCTGAAAAATAAGCCATCGTTTCATCCATGGTTTCTGCAGTAACCAGACGCTGTTCCACGCAGGTAAACCCAAGGGAGCGAACCCACTCCATCTGTTCACTGCGGGTCGCAAACTGCTTATCCTCTCCTGTGGAAATCAAAGCGAACACATAAAACAGCACATTACGCTCCGCCGTAATTTTATTATTCAGCTGGCGTACACTGCCACTGCAAAGATTTCTTGGATTTTTGTATTTTGCAGAAACATCTTCTATTTCTGAATTAATACGCTCAAACTCCGAATAAGTAATAATCGACTCTCCACGCAGCACCAGTTCCCCTTTATACGGAATCTTTACCGGAATATTTTTGTATACTTTCGCATTATTCGTAATAATTTCGCCTATTTCTCCATTACCTCTCGTAACCGCCTTGACAAGTTCGCCATTCTGATACGTAAGAACATTCGTCAGACCATCCATTTTCCAGGAAAGAAGTCCTTCTTTGTTTCCCAGGAAAGTTTTCAGTGCTTCCACATCTTTTGTTTTGTCCAACGACAACATTGGTGCCACATGCCGTTCTTTCGGAAGCTCACTTAATACCTCGTAACCTGTACGGATGGTGGGACTCTGTGCCATCACATAGCCCGTTTCTTCTTCCAGCCGCTTTAATTCATCATACAGGGCATCATATTCAAAATTGCTCATAATCTCCCTGTTTTCCTGCTCATAGGCATAATCTGCTTTATTTAACAGTTCTACCAGTTCTGTAATCCGCTCTCTTTGTTTTATCTGATTTTCCATGCTTCACTCCTGTTTCCGCAGTTTTTCCTGCCACTGCTGTTCTGCCGCTTTTTTTACTATTCTGCTCTTTTAACTTCTGTTTCTCCACTGCTGCCGGAAGCCCGGAAGAATTTTTCAGCACCTGTTCCAGCCGTTCCAGTTCTCCTTCACTTAAATTCCGGTAAGTCCCCGGCTTTAAGTGTCCCAGCTGAATGTGCATAATCCGTACTCTTTTCAAAGAAAGCACCCGGTAATCAAAGTATTCACACATCCGGCGGATCTGCCGGTTCAGTCCCTGGGTCAGAATAATTTTAAAACTGTTCTTTCCGGTTGGTTCAATCACGCAAGGTTTGGTTACTGTGTCCAGAATTGGCACGCCGCCGGCCATTCTTTTTAAAAACTCCGGCGTCAGCGGCTTATTTACTGTTACCAGGTACTCTTTTTCATGATGGTTGCCTGCCCGAAGTATCTTATTTACAATGTCACCATCATTAGTCAGAAGCAGAAGCCCCTCCGAATCCTTGTCCAGACGTCCAATCGGATAAATACGTTTCCCATAATTTAAGAAATCAATAACATTATCCGGCTCCCTGGTATCTGTGGTACATACAATGCCTACCGGTTTGTAAAAAGCAATCAGCACCTGTTCCTCCTGCTTTTTCAGTTCTTTTCCGTTAAATACCACCTTCTGGCCTGGAAACACCCGGCTTCCCATTTCAGCAGGAACTCCATCAATGGTAACCTTTCCCTGCTCAATAAATTTATCTGCTTCCCGGCGGGAACACACTCCGGCGTCTCCCAAATATTTATTTATGCGGACACCGGATTCTTTCTGCTCCGGCACTTCGAATTTTTTCCTTTTTCCAGCCATATAAGCCTCCCGTTTTCTCTCCATTATTTCTAATGATAAATAATTTTTTCAAATTTGTAAAGAAGGTTCTTGAAATTATTCAAATTATAGGTTATAATATAAATGTATGTTGCTGTAACTCAGGGGATAGAGTGCTTGCCTCCGAAGCAAGTGGTCGCTGGTTCAATTCCAGTCAGCAACGCTAAATTCCTTCAGCTCCCTTGCTGAAGGAATTATTTTTCCCTTTAGTTAAGTTTTAGTTATGGAGAGTTACATGAAAAATAAACGATTACCATCCTTATTATATATTTTTTCTTTTATCATGGTACTTGGTTCTGCTTTGTTATCCTTTGAAGCCGCTGAACCTGTTCATACAGCAACAATTCCTTCAGATGGCACCCCAACCCCAACAGACAAAGCATCTATGTCACCATCCCAGACACCAGGAACAGAAACACCAGTTCCAACAGTTATCGGTACACCGGCTCCTACTGCTACCACAGCACCTACTCCGACTCCTACACCATCCCTGCCGGAGCTGAACGCTTCCATTCCTATTCAGCCGGCTGACGATGACACAGGTCTTGCACTTACCCAGGCTGTCACGGATTACCTTACCGCCCGCTATGCAGATGAAACACTACAGGTCAAAGAAATTTCCAATATTACCTGCTATTATAAAGAAGGTGTTTCTTATGCGGACTACATAGTTTATGCCGTATATGATATCCATTACGTTGGAAGCAATGTACTGATACCTGCCCTGGATGAACTCTGCGTTTCTTATGAAGGTGAAACCATTACTGTCCATCCGGAACCACTTGACGACATCGTTTCCGAAGCACTGTTTCTTTCCCGTGCTTCAGAATCCGTGTCCACTTTATACCTGCAGGAAACTGTACGTAAATATATGAAGGTTCAGCTTACCTGTGATGAAGAACTTCTTTCCTCCATGGTTACGGATGCTTCTTATATCAATATGAATAAACTTCAGCAGCAGACGCAGTATATTGTAGATTACCATAATTATCAATATATTATCCGTCCATGCCCTGATGAAATCACAGAGTTTGATTACATTGTATACCTGATGCACGAATTAGAATTTATTTCTATTTCCACGTTGTCTCCTGGAATGGAAGAATTCTTTTTAAAGCTGGATGAAAACAATTACCCTCACATTTTCCTGGGTGTTACATCCGATGCTGCGGATAACTATATTTATGAATCCCGCCAGCAGGAAGATTTTCAGGCAGCTTATGCTGATGTAGAACAGCGTCTGGAAAATGCCATTCTGAGTGATTCCAAGCTTGCTGACATCTGGAGAAATATTACATCCGCTCCTAAAACAGAAGAATAACTTCTTTTATCTGCAAAAAAAGGTTGCCACGTTGAAACATTTCTACCCAACAGGAAAAATGTTTCTTGTGGCAACCTTTTTTATCCTACTCTGCGAAGCTCTGCCAATCGCCTGTCATAATAGTAAATACTATCCGAAAGAACTTCTGTCGTCTCCACCTGGGTTCTATTAATCTCCCGCACCATATAGGAAAAATATTCCTGACAAAATTCTTTGTGTTCCGGTATCAGAATGACTTCATGAATACTGCTTGGAAGCAGATAAAAATTTCGTTTCAGCCTTTCTGAAAAACGATGCAGTTCCTCCTGAAATACCATGGATACCGCCCCATACATTCCTTTTGTATTGGACATCACATACATGGAAACAAACTCCTCCTGGGATAACTCTGGAACAGTGGTACCCAGTTTGCTGCCAAGTTTCTGCATAACATCCCTGATATCCCTGATCTGAACCGGCTGGAATCTCTGACAGTTGCTTTCTGCCGCCTGATGCAGTTCGTCCACTGATACCTGCAGCATTTTTAAATGTTCCTCTGTAACAATCATGGTGCCGGCTGTCTCTTCAGAAATTGGAACGGAATAATAATAGATAATTGCCAGATCCATAAACTCCCGGTATGGCACATCCTGCAATAACTGCTGATTTTTGTCCCGATTAATCAGGCGCATAAAGACTCTCCTGCGAAAATCCTCCCAGGAAAACTGTATTTCTGACACCAGATGGATACTGTGCTGCATTTCTTCTTCATAAGCCCTGCAAAGCCTGTCTGCAATTTCTTCCATAGTCTGTTTTCCGCACATCCAGTCTATAAACTGACGTTCCAGATAAAAATTGGGGGCTACCCGTTCCTTCTTTTTCTTTAATACCAGCCCGGTAACCGGAACATTATTATTTCTTACAGACGTTACAACCTCCCCTCTTACTAATCCTGCGTACTTTTGTTCTACACGTTCTGCTATTTCCAGCAAAAACTCATAATACTCCTTTTTCTTGTTCAAGTTAAGTCCTTTCTCTACTGTGGGAAAATTACCAAAGCTCTGCCATTTAAGCCGGTAAACAAAGAGATACTTCGAATCACAAGATTTACTAAAGCCATTTATATTATACTAAAAAGAGGAGTCTGCTGCAAGAACAAACTCCTCTTCGACATAACGAAATTTCATGATATTTTTTGTGCATTTTATACAAAAACGCACTGCCACATCATTTTACTTTCCAGATAAGTATTCATCAATACCCTTTGCTGCAGCACGACCTGCACCCATGGCAAGAATAACGGTAGCTGCACCTGTTACTGCATCTCCGCCGGCAAATACGCCTTCTCTGGAAGTCTGGCCATTTGCCTCATCTGCTACGATACACTTATGCTTGTTGCACTCTAATCCTTCTGTTGTAGATGTAATCAGTGGGTTTGGACTTGTACCAAGAGACATGATAACGGTATCTACATCCAGTTCAAACTCAGAACCTTCTTTTACAACCGGTCTTCTTCTGCCGGACGCATCCGGTTCACCAAGTTCCATTTCCACACAGGTCATACCCTTTACCCAGCCTTTTTCATCTACAAGGATTTCGGTTGGATTTGTTAAAAGCTTAAAGATAATGCCTTCTTCCTTTGCATGGTGAACTTCTTCCACACGGGCAGGAAGCTCTTCTTCACTTCTGCGGTATACAATGTAAGTAGTAGCGCCAAGACGAAGTGCTGTTCTTGCAGCATCCATTGCTACGTTACCACCACCAACGACTGCCACCTTCTTTCCCTTGAAGATAGGAGTATCGTAATTGTCATCAAATGCCTTCATTAAGTTGTTTCTGGTTAAGAACTCATTGGCAGAGAATACACCGTTTGCATTTTCTCCCGGAATTCCCATGAACTTAGGAAGACCTGCACCAGAACCGATAAATACAGCAGAGAAACCTTCTTCATCCATTAACTGGTCGATTGTTGTGGACTTACCAATAATAACGTTGGTCTCAATCTTTACGCCAAGAGCTTTTACATTTTCGATTTCACTCTTCACAACGCTGCCCTTTGGTAAACGGAATTCTGGAATACCATAAACAAGAACACCGCCTGCTTCATGCAGTGCTTCGAAAATAGTTACGTCATAACCCATCTTTGCCAGATCACCGGCACAGGTAAGACCTGCAGGACCGGAACCGATAACCGCTACCTTCTTGCCCTTGCTCTCTGCTTCTACCTTTGGCTGAATCTTGTTTTCTCTTGCCCAGTCAGCAACAAAACGCTCTAACTTACCAATGGAAACAGGCTCTGCCTTGATACCACGGATACACTTTGCTTCACACTGGGACTCCTGAGGACATACTCGTCCGCAGACTGCAGGAAGTGCAGAAAACTTACTGATAACACTGTATGCACCAGCGATATTCTGCTCCTGGACTTCTTTAATAAATCCTGGAATATCAATATTAACCGGACAGCCTTTCTGACACTGCGGATTCTTACACTTTAAGCATCGTGCCGCCTCTGCCACTGCCTCTTCCATATTGTAACCAAGACATACTTCTTCAAAATTGGTTGCTCTAACCTTTGGATCCTGTTCTCTGACAGGAACTCTATGTAATGCATCTGCCATTGTAAATTTGCTCCTTTCGAACCTTTCATTCTCTGTATCACAATTCTGCCACGCAGGTCACGATGACAAAACTGTTATTCGCAGTTACCGCATCCGCCGTGATGGGTTGCACCTTCTTTTTCACGTAACACAGCGCGACCTTCTTCGGTCTTGTATAACTGCTGACGCTTCATTGCCTCATCAAAGTCAACGAGATGTCCGTCAAATTCCGGTCCGTCTACGCAGGCAAATTTGATTTCATTTCCAACAGTCAGACGGCAGGCACCACACATACCTGTACCATCTACCATAATTGGGTTCATGCTGACAATTGTCTTAATTCCCAGTTCCTTTGTTAAAAGACAAACAAACTTCATCATAATTAATGGACCGATGGCAACGATATGGTCATATTCTTTGCCCTCAGCAATCAGAGCCTTTAAGCAGTCGTTTACATTACCTGTTCTGCCATAGGAACCATCATCTGTAGTTACATACACATTAGCTGCCACCTTCTTCATCTCTTCTTCCAGAATAATCAGGTCTTTATTACGTGCGCCAATGATAACGTCAACATCAATGCCCTGCTCATGCAGCCACTTTACCTGTGGGTATACCGGAGCAGTACCCACACCACCAGCGATGAAAAGCATCTTCTTTGCCTTTAACTCGTCCATGCTCTCATCAATCAGGTCTGTCTTACAGCCCAGAGGACCGACAAAGTCACGGAAAGCATCGCCAACTTCATACTCTGCCATCATCTTGGTAGAAGCACCTACCGTCTGGAAAACAATGGTTACCGTACCAGCTTCTCTGTCATAGTCACAAATGGTAAGAGGAATCCGCTCGCCCTTCTCATCCATCTTTACAATAACAAACTGGCCAGGATAACAGTGCTGTGCTGTTCTAGGAGCCTTAACGTCCATCAGCACGATGTTTGGTGATAATACAGCTTTTCTCACTATTTCGTACATGTTAAATACCTTCCTTATCTTCATAGTTTTAACTCTATTGTAACTCGTATTCGGAAAAAAATCTAGTACTTAAGAGAATTTTTTATCAATTATGAAAAAAAATCTTATTTGTTTTTGGAAAAAGTACTTTACTTTAATTCGTTATAGTGGTAAAATATCAACGTACACAATAAAGGAGGTTATCTTATGAGCAAAAATATCAAGACCCCGGCTGTCGATTATTTATTTGACGCTATCCTGAGCTTGAAAGACAAGGACGAATGCTACGCTTTTTTTGATGATATATGTACAGTAAATGAACTGCTCTCTTTATCCCAGCGATTCGAGGTTGCAGCCATGCTGCGTTCCAGAAAGACTTATCTGGAAATTGCAGAAAAAACAGGTGCTTCCACTGCTACCATCAGCCGTGTCAACCGTTCCTTAAATTATGGTAACGATGGCTATGACATGGTATTTGGCAGAATCAATCCTCTGCCTGCAGATCATTCTGGAGAAAAAAAGGACGAAGAATAACCAAAAAGGATGCTGGTACTTTTATCTGCCCGCATCCTTTTTCTTTGTTTCTTATTTGCTTTCTTTCTTCTCTTCTTTTTTTTCAGTAAAATTTTCATCAATCAGACGTTCCAGCATCTGCCGCTTCATATAAATATCGTAACTAAGCAGACAGGCATAGGCATATTTTCTTAAATATTCCTGCTGTTCCCTGTCTTCAATATCAGAAAACGTCTCTTCTGCCATTTTTGCCTTATGAATAATATCCTTTGTCACGGAGGCAGCCTGGGCTTTTTCAATTTCGTAGATTTCTGCATAAATTTCTTCCATGCTGATTTCACCCTGATTGCCAAAAAACAGTTCTGTCATTGGTTTTAACAGTGACTGGATATCTGTAATGGACAAAAAATTTTTTAAATAATAAATAAAAATCAGCATGACCATATGGTCCTTGGAATATTTTTTCTTTACCGGAGATGGCAGCAGATCATTTTTGGTATAATTATTAATCATTGTCTTCGTCAGAAGCTTATCCTCGCTGTACCGTTTTGTTTTTTCCAAATGCTGGTCCATAAAAGTAGTCACCTGGTCCATATATAAATCAATATTTGGAAGTTCCCCCGGTTTGATATAAGAAACCGACTTTATATGTTCCAACAAAGTTCTCAGAGCTGCTGTTTCCTGCTTCTTGTCTTCCATATTCTCCTCCCTTCTGAACTAATCCTCTCCCTTGTATTGTTTCAGAAACATTTCATTATGAATACATTATATAGTATTCAAAACCAGATGACAAGATATTTTTTGCAAGCGTCTGAGCGCTCTGTAAACAGTAACAAAGCAGTTTCATTTTCTTCTTTTCTTTTTCCTTATCTTATGTTACAATAGAACCTAAGTTCGAAAACATCAGACACAAGGAGATTTTTATGAGTATCTACGATTCCTTAAATCCGGAACAGTTAGCCGCTGTAAAGCATGACCGTGGTCCCCTGCTGATTTTAGCCGGTGCCGGTTCCGGAAAAACAAGAGTACTGACCCACCGCATTGCTTATCTCATTTCCGAGCGCAATGTCAGCCCATACCAGATTCTTGCCATTACATTTACCAACAAGGCCGCCAAAGAAATGAAAGAACGTGTGGAAAAAACGGTTGGTGAAGAATCCGCCAACATCTGGGTCAGCACCTTTCATTCCACCTGTGTGCGTATTCTGCGCCGCTTTATCGAAAGCATTGGTTACGACCGGAATTTTACCATTTACGATGCGGATGACCAGAAATCCCTGATGAAGGATGTCTTAAAACAGCTGCAGATTGACACAAAACAAATGAAAGAAAAGGCTTTCCTCTCTGCCATCTCCTCTGCCAAGGATGAACTGGTCAGTCCGGAGGCCTATGCCATGACAGCATACGATTTTACCACAAAGCGTATTGCTGAGGTATACAAAGAATACCAGCGACGCTTAAAGGAAAACAACGCCCTGGATTTTGACGACCTGATTACCAAGACCGTCGAACTGTTCCGCACCAATCCGGATGTACTGGCCTACTACCAGCGACGTTTCCGCTATATTATGGTGGATGAGTACCAGGATACCAATACTGCCCAGTTCCAGCTGATTAAACTGATGGCCTCCTCCGAAAATGAATATGGTGAAACAGAGCACAATCTCTGCGTGGTAGGTGATGATGACCAGTCCATCTACAAATTCCGCGGTGCCAATATTTATAATATTTTGAATTTTGAAAAAGAATATCCGGATGCCAGAGTGATTAAGCTGGAGCAGAATTACCGTTCTACTAAAAATATTCTGGCCGCTGCAAATGAAGTCATTCATAACAACCGGGGCCGGAAGGACAAATCTCTCTGGACAAACAATGCCGAAGGCAGCGTCGTACATTTTACCCGCTATGAATCTGATATTGACGAAGGAAATTTTGTCGCAGAAAAAATTGCAGAACTTATCAGGGAAAAGAACTGTCTGTTCAGGGATTTTGCTGTGCTCTACCGTACCAATGCCCAGTCTCTTGTCTTTGAAAAGGCGCTCCGCGCCAAACAGATTAAAGCCAAAACCATTGGTGCCCTCAGCTTCTTCCAGCGTAAGGAAATCAAAGATATTATTGCTTACTTAAAAACCATCGATAACGCAAAGGATGACATTGCCCTGACCCGTATTATTAATGTTCCAAAACGTGGCATCGGTCTTACTACCATAGACCGTCTGAAAGAATACGCCGCCCGTAATGAACTTGGCCTTTACGCTTCCCTGGAACGTGTGGATAGTATTCCCTCCATAGAACGTGTCAAAGCAAAACTTACCTCTTTCCTTGCTTTAATTGAAAGTCTGCGCTATGAACGGAACCAGAACAATGTCTCTTTAAAACAGTTAATCAAAAAACTTCTGGAAGAAACCGGATATATCGAAGAACTCCGTTCGGATGAACCGGAATCTGCGGAGGAACGTATCCAGAATATCGATGCCCTTATCTCCTATGCGGAACGCTATGAACAGACAGAGGATATGCCGTCCCTGACCGGATTTCTGGAATACTGTGGTTTAAACAGTGAAGAAGCTGCTTCCGAAGAAAATGAGGAGGATACCGACAGCGAAAATTATGTTTCTCTCATGACATTACATAATGCGAAGGGACTGGAATTTCCGTATGTATTCCTGTGCGGTATGGAGGAAGGCCTGTTCCCAAGCTTTATGTCCCTGAATGCCGAAAATCCGGAACCGGAAATAGAAGAAGAACGACGTCTGTGTTATGTAGGCATTACCCGTGCCATGAATGAGCTTTATATGAGTGCTGCTTCCCGGCGTATGCTCCGGGGAGAAAACCAGTATAACGCTGTTTCCCGCTTTATTAAGGAAATCCCACGTTATCTGCTGAATATCACTTCTCCAACCGGTGGTGATTCCTCTTTCCGTCAGAGCAGTGCCTTCCCGGAAAGTCCGGTGCGCCAGTCCAAATCCACCTGGCAGGACAGTAAAAAAGCATTCTCTGCACCTGCCTACCAGACAGGAAGCAGCCGCAATCCCGTCACCTATGTTACTCCCGGCTCCCAGGGCAGACAGTCTTCCAATGCTTATACCATGTTTGACAAACCAGTTCCTGCCGCTGCTGATAAACCCCTGTCTTATGATGTAGGAGATACCGTTCTCCATATCAAATTCGGCACCGGACAGGTAAAATCCATTGTGAAAGGTAAAAATGGTCATGAAGTTACCGTGGAATTTCCACACTATGGTACAAAAAAACTGCTTTCTACCTTCGCAAATTTAAAAAAGTTATAAAATTATGAAAAATTTTAAGTTTGATATAGTAAATATTACAAAAAAGTGTTATACTATATTTACTAAAAGAATCATTACCATCCAACAAGAAAGGACGCGATATGTACATGAAGAAAATTGATGAACTCATTGCAAGCAACACCAAGCTGGCAGAACTTCTTGGCAAGAAGTCTGAACCGGAAAAGAAAACCCATACCCTCGTCTGGGTACTTGCCGTTATCGGCGCTATCGCTGCAGTAGCAGGTATTGCCTATGCAGTATACCGCTATATGAATCCGGATTCCTATGATGATTTCGATTTTGATGACTTTGATGATGATTTCGAAGATGAAATTGAAATCGAGGATGAGGAAATTCTTACTGCAGATGTTCCTGTAGAAACAACAGAAGATGCTGAAGAAAACTAATTCTTCATACGCAAAGGATTGCTGCCGCTGGTTGCAGCAATCCTTTTTTTCTTCTGCCAGTTCCGTATCCTCTATTCACCGGCTGCTTTTTTCGAATACGTATTGTCAACCAGCTCCTCATACGGTGGTCTCTTTTCCAGTTCTCCTGCACTTTCCAGAATATCAAGCAGCAACGTAAAGGATTCTTCTGTAAACACCAGATTTTCCTTCCAACTGTCCTGATTATAATATCTGGTCACAATGGTTACCAGTGTTTCCTTGTCTGTTTCTGCAAACTGTGGCTGGATTACTTCTGCAATTTCTTCTGGTGTATGGGTATTTACATAATCCATGCCCTTCTGTAATGCATTGACAAAACCCTGAATGACCTCCGGATTTTTTTCCACAAAACTCTTTTTCGCAGAAAAAGCAGTGTAAGGCACATAACCACTTTCGATACCAAGGGAAGATACTACATAACCTGCCCCCTCCTGTTCCAATGCTGTAGCAGAAGGTTCAAATTCTACGGTGTATTCACCGCTTCCTCCGGCAAATGCCTGGGCCGTCATACCAAAATCAATATTCTGGATAATCGTCAGATCTTTCTCCGGATCCATACCATATTTCTTTAAAATGTATTCAAATACCATCTGTGGCATTCCACCCTTTCTGCCACCCAGTACGGTCTTTCCCTTTAAATCTGTCATTTTAAAATCTTCCTCTGCTTCTCTGGAAACAAGAAAATTACCGGCACGCTGGGTCAGCTGGGCAAAGTTTACTACATAATCCTCTGCACCTTCATTATAAACATAAATAGATGCCTCCGAACCCATAAAACCAATTTCTGCTTCTCCTGACAATACTGCTGTCATTGTTTTGTCTGCACCAAGTCCATTAACCAGTGTCAGTTCAATACCTTCATCCTCAAAATATCCTTCTTCTATTGCCACATACATTGGCGCGTAGAAAATGGAATGGGCCACTTCCGTCAGCTGGATTTTTGTCAGCCTGCTCTCTTTGCTGCAACCTGCAAGCATGGTACACAACATTATGGCAATCAGTAAAATGCCACACTTTCTTTTCATAAAAAACCTCCCAGATGAGTTACCTTCGACTATGTTGCCAGTATACTCATCTGGGAGGTTTTTGTGTCTGTACTTTATTTCTTTTTATTACTGTTTCTGTTCTGCTTAATCGCCTGATTGCCTTCCTTAAACAAGGCTCCTATCGTTTTTCCAAGCATTGACCGGGTTTCTTTATCCAGTCCGCTGATTTCTTTTAATACTACATTTGCAATCCTGCCCTTTTCCGCATTTAAATCATCCACACTGCGTGCCTGGGTGGTTTCCAGAATTTTATACAGGGTATCCACAAAAATCTCCCGCTCTTCACTGGAAATTTCTTTCATCCAGTTTTTCAATATTCCGTTCAATACCCGGCTGGAATCAGAGATACTTTCTGCTGTCACAAGCTTAGGGCCAAGTATTTCCCAGGACATCACATCATGCTGGGAAAGTCTCTTTCCATTGCTCCTGACAACCACATGCTCTCCGGCATGTTCCAGCAGCATACCAACCACAACATTTTCCGGTACAAAAGAATGTATTTTCGGCAGCATTTCCTCATAAGCATCTCCAAGACCCATTAAATCATAAAAGCCCGGACCATCAAAATTATAGATGTCAAGTATTTTTCTACGGACCTTATATGAACTTCGAACCCCCGCATACACTGCAAGATTTCCTCCTTTGGAGTGACCACAGACATACACCTTTCCACGCATCCGCTCGGCTACGTCATCCAGATATGCCAGTGCCATCCTCTGGGCAGGAACTACTGGAAGAAACATCATATTAAAGTCTTCTTTCCAACTGACCAGATGTTCATCCGTCCCCCGGAAAACAACCGCAAACCGGTTTTTCTTTAACAGTACTGTCATAGCACAAAACTGGGTTTCCCGCTTATAGTCAATCTGATTTACAAAACCAGTCAGCCTTACCTCTGCAAACCGCCGGGTTGCTCCAAGCTTTTGCAGCAGCAACACAGACGTTCTGGTAAACGACACACTTTCCCGGAGTATTTTTTCTGCATCATGAGTCTTTAAAAACTGTCTGGTGGCCTCTTCTATGGTAATGGCATCTGTTTCAGAGCATTCCGCAGGCACAATCCCATCTAACGCCGCATAAGAAAGCCACGCCAGAATCAGACTGTCCACTTCGTTAAACTCCGCTTCCTCAAAGGTCAAATCTCCCCGCCAGTCAAGATAATCCAATAAACCTGCCATTAAGCCTCCTTGTTAAAAAATTATTCTGTTGCAATATTTCCAAGTATCTTCAGTCGTGACGCTTCCTCCCGGATACCATTCAGTGTGTTCCGTACTGCCGCATCCGTAATCTTTCCTTCGAAATCCACAAAAAAACGGTATTCAAAGCTTCGTCCCGGAATTGGTCTGGACTCAATCTTTGTCATATTCAGATTATTGTACATAATGTGGCTCAGCATTTTATACAGACTGCCGGATTCATGGGGCAGTTCAAAACAAATACTGATTTTATTTGCATTCGGAAGATACTGTTTTTTGTTCGTTACAATAATAAACCGGGTCGAATTGACATCTTCTGTATTCAGACACTCCGCCAATACTTCCAGACCATAAATGGCTGCTGCCCTCTTGCTGGCAATCGCTGCCATGGACACATCGTTAGCCAGCATGACCTGCTTTGCACTTTCCGAAGTACTGGCAGATACGGCCGGCCGAATCTGCGGATGTTCTTCCAAAAACTTCCGGCACTGGTTGATTCCCTGGGAGTGGGAATACACGGTGCGGATATCCCCGATTTCTGCCCCTGGTACACCAAGCAGGGCGTGTTCAATTTTTACCACATGTTCTCCAACCAGATAGTTGTCATACTCCATCAAAAGGTCATAACTGTCCGTAATTCCTCCGGTAGTGGTATTTTCAATTGGCAGCACACCAAAGTCTGCCCTGCCGCTCTGCACCGCTTCCATCACCTCTTTAAAGGTTCCTGCCGGAAAACTGGTAACCTCCATGCCAAAACAATCTGCCATGGCCTGTTCGGAATAAGAACCCGGAGCCCCAAAGAAGCACACCTTTGTTTCTGCTGTCTTTGGCAGCTCTGCCATTTCATCAAACTGTTCCTTCTGTTCTGCCAGCAGACTGTACTGGTACTTTCTGCTGATGGACATAATCTGGGAAAAGAGTTCCTGGATTGCCCGTTCATTAAACGGTGTGGAAGCCAGTGCTCCCAGGGTATCCAGCTTCTGCTGCTCCCGTTCCGGGTCAAATACTTTCTTACCAGTGTTTTTCTTATATTCTGCCACATCTCCCGCCACTTTCATGCGTTCTTCAAACAAATCTACAATCTGTCTGTCGATACGGTCGATGCTCTCTCTGGATTTTGCCAAATCTATCATTGGTCGTTCCACCTTTCTATTCATTTGTCAGCTGGGAAGTATACAGCTGGTAATAGTGGCCCTTCTTTTTCATCAGCTCCTCATGGTTTCCGCTCTCTGCAATCTTACCATCACTGATATACATAATGCGGTCGCAGCCTTTAATCGTAGAAATACGATGTGCCACTATAAAGGAGGTTCTGTTCTTTAACAGCTGCTTGATACCCTCCTGCACCAGAAGCTCCGTATTTGTATCAATAGAAGACGTTGCTTCATCCAGAATCAGAATCTTCGGATTGCTGAGCAGGGTTCTTGCAAAGGATAACAACTGACGCTGTCCGGCAGACAGCACATCTCCACGCTCATTCACCTGGGTGTAATAACCATCCGGCAGCTTGCGGATAAATTCGTCGGCAAACACCTGCTTTGCCGCAGCAATGCATTCTTCATCTGTTGCATCCAGACGGCCATAACGGATATTTTCCATAATTGTACCAGAGAAAATAAACGTATCCTGCAGCATAATTCCCATCTGGCTCCGTATGGAACGCAGCGTTGCCTTTGCAATGTCATGATTGTCAATCAGAACCTGGCCACTCTTTATATTATAAAACCTGGAGACCAAATTTACAATCGTAGATTTTCCGGCACCGGTCGGACCAACCAGGGCAATGCTCTCCCCGGCTTTTGCCTGGAAACTGACATCCCTTAAAATCGGACGATCCTTCTCGTACTCAAAGATAACATGGTCAAATGTTACCTCACCCTGGATTTCCGGCAGAGCCTCTGCATCCGGTTCGTCTGTTACGGTTACCGGCTCATCCATCAGCTGGAAAATACGTTCCAGATAAGACACGGTATTAATCAGCTGGTTGTAGTTGCTGCTGATGTTCTGAATCGGCTGCCAGAACCGGCTGGCATAGTTTGTCATGGCAATAATCACACCAACCTCCAGACTGTCCCGGAAATACAGAATACCAATGATATAAAGCGCATACGTTGTAATCTTTGTGAGAATCAGTGTCAGCGGCCAGATACTGTGGTTTACGGTTACCGCCTTCATGAAAGCGTCCTTTGCTTCCAGGGAAAGACCCTGATTGATATTACTGTTGTACTCTTCTCTTGCAAAGCTCTGGGTTACACGCTCACCATTAATACTTTCCGCAAGATACGCAGTATAGTTGGACTGCTTGTTGGCCTGCATCTGCCAAGCCCGTCTCTGCACCCCTTTGATGGCAAACAGGAACACAACAAAAACCGGAATACCGGAAAATACCACCAGAGAAAGACCCGGATGCATATAAATCATGAATCCGGCAATCAGAATCAGGCTTAGTCCCTCCAGAACCATATTAATCATACCGTTTGTCAGGAAATCCGATACGGAGTTTACATAGTTTACCACACGCACCAGAATTTTTCCGTGCGGTCTGCTGTCAAAATAGTCAAACGGCAGTTCCTGTAAATGCACGAACAAATCTCTCCGGATATCACGGATAATTGCCTGTCCTGCCTTTGCCGTAGCACGGGAACGTGTTTTATTGCACACCGCCTGGATAATTACCGTAATAATAATTGCCACACCGGCAATCACCAGGGAGCGCACATCTTTATCCGGAATATACTCATCTATGGCGTTCTGGGTAAACAGCGGAAGCAGCAAACCACAAATTATGGAAATCATACTGAAACAGAACGCTGCCACAAACAGTTTTCCATACCGTCTGACATACACCATGCTCCGCATAAGCTGGGATATATCAAATTTGGATTCCAGTGTTTCATCTACATTATATTTATTTCTCGCCATTATAATGCACCCCCTTCCAGAGCTGCTTTCATTTCTTCTTCCCCGGCAAGTCCCTGCTGGATACGGTAAATCTTATAATAATATCCCTGCTTTTCCAAAAGTTCTTTGTGGGTTCCCTGCTCGGTAATTTTTCCATTTTCCAGAACAATAATAACATCCGCATTTTTCACAGCCGTAATTCTCTGGGCAACAATCAGCTTTGTCGCCTTTTTCTCTCGTGCTGCAATACGCTCCTGGATATATTTTTCTGTTTCCAGGTCTACCGCAGAAGTCGTATCATCAAGCATTAAAATCGGCGCATTCATTGCCAGGGCTCTTGCCAGGGCAAGACGCTGCTTCTGTCCGCCGGACAGACCCATACCTCGCTCACCAACAATAGTGTCATATCCTTCCGGCAGTTTTGATACAAAACTGTCTGCATCGGCATCCACTGCTGCTTTCCTGACCTCTGCCTCATCTATCTCCGGCACTCCATAAGCAATGTTGGATTCTGCCGTATCCGAAAACAGGAACACATCCTGCAGGGCAATCCCAATATTCCGGCGCAGATGCTGGAGATTATATTTCTTTACATCCACACCGTCAATCAGCACACTGCCCTTCGTTACATCAATAAACCGGGTAATGACATTCAGCAGGGTTGTCTTACCGGAGCCGGTAGCCCCCATAATACCAACGGTAGTTCCTGCCGGAATATGCAGATTAATATCCTTTAATACTTCATCCCCATCATAGGACAGGGTAACATTTTTTAATGTAATCTCACCGGTAATTTCTTTTGTCACAGCATCTTCCGGACTCTTGATTTCCGTATCCATATCATACAGTTCATGCACACGTTCACAGCTTGCCATAAAACGCTGCAGATCATTAATGAAAAAGCCAAGCTGCTGCATCGGCTGGTTTAACATCCAGGAAAGGGAGGTAAAAATAACCAGATCTCCCAGGGTAATCCGCTCAAAAATACAAAGCAGGGCACCCACAATCACAGCACATGTATTCATGATGTTTGCCACTGTCTCCAGAATCGGTGCAAACTTCACCCATACTCTGTTACCCTCTAACTGAAGCTCATAATATTTCTCATTTTCTGCGTCGAATTTCCCTATTTCAAACTCTTCCCGGCAGAATGCACGCACCACACGGTTACCACTGATATTTTCCTGCACCATGGTATTTAACCGGGATAACTGCGCTCTGGCATTACCAAAAATCGGACGCACGACCTTGCCCATACGGATGGCAGTCAGAAAAGCAACCGGGGAAATCGCCAGCAGGCACAGGGTAAACTCCCAGCTGATACTGAAAAATACCGTCAGTACCACAATCACCATAATCACACATTCAAAAATATTATAAGAAACCCAGGCGATAAAGTGACGAATCATGTCCAGGTCACCGGTACACTTATTAATCAGGTCACCGGAACGGTTCTTCATAAAGAAGTTACGGCTTTGTGCACCAACTTTTTCATAAATGTCTTTTCTCAAAATCACAATGGCACGATATGCCACCTCATCTCTCTGGACATTGGCCCAGAACTTAATTGCGGCACGGGCAATGATTATGCCTAATGCCAGAACCAGTAACGGTACTACTTCTGCAATTACTTCTTCTGTTTTCACGGACGCATCTGCAAACATTGGTTTTAAAATGTCATCGACAATGTGGCTGATAATCATTGGCTCAATCGTCAGCAGTCCGGTAAATACAAGACCCGACAGCCAGGTAACAATCAGCAGAATTACATTTTTTCCTTTAATAAAGGAAAAGGCCCATTTCACTTCTCGCATGTCAATCCTCCTACTTTTGTGACTCTCTTTTTCTTTTTTTGTGTTTTTTCGTCATACCACGTTTATAAAAAAAAACAAGTTCTTTTTCTGAACAAATTAAAATTAGTCACAATACACAAAAAATCAAAAAAAAACTGTCGGAAATCACTAAAATTTCCGACAGTTTCGTTTATCTGTTTTATTCCACTTTGGTTACAGTAATTTCTGGATTTTCTTCTGCTGTAACTGTCTCCTTTTCCGGAAGACCAAGTGCATCCCGGATAGCGGCAATCAGACCTTCTTTGGAATCTGCCTTAACCCAGAACTCTTCCTTGTCCAGAAGTTCTTTTCCCGGTTCTTTTTTATCCTCCAGACGTTTTTCTTCGGCTTTCTTTTCGTCTCTCTTTTCTTCTGCCTTTTTAGCTGCTTCCTTTTCCTCTGCACGCTTTTCCTTTAACTTTGTATAGTAGGAATCGTTATCGGTTTTCAGCTTTGCAAAGTATTCCACCACGCCATTATCATCTACCGTAAATCCAACGTAATCAATCTGTTCTGCTGCTTCTTCCCCAAGTTCCTCTGCAGCTTCTGCCTTCATTTCTTCAATTTCTTCTCCTGCATTGGCAATGATGCCCTCATACTTTTCCCGGGCTGCTTCATCTGTCGCCATCTGCTCAATCAGGGAAGAACTGATTACACAGGAGTACTTCTTGGTACCCATGGCAAAATAGCGGTTCATCTCCTCATCGGTAGCACAGTCTGCCACAAAGAAATCAATGTCGCCAAACTTCTCTTTTAACTGTGCAAGATAGTCTTTTGCCTCATCACTTAAAGCTTCATAGGTTTTGTCGAGCTTTGTCTGCAGGTCGTCCTTTTTGTCCTTCTTCTGGTTTACAGCAACCGGTCTGGAATAGGTGGCTTTTGTCTGATTTACACTGCCTTCATAAACAGCAGCCTTTTCCGCACTCTGTTTTTCTGTCTTTGCCTCCTGTGCCTTTCCATTTTTTACATACGCCTTTTCTGACTTCTGGTACATATTCTGGACGAGCTGTTCTGTCATTGTAGTTGTTGTAAAATTCATAATAAAAATCCTCCCTGATAGACTAGATTTCAGAGGCACATCCGTGAAACCTCTCTGATATCTAATATATCGGCAGGATTTTCCCTTTTCTTAACCTGTCCAGGGCACTGTTATGCAAAATAACTGCACAAAACCGGAAATATTTTTTAATCAGCCGTTTTCCCGTACTCTACCTCCGGAAACCAGTAAAAATCCGGAGAATAACGGAACAGCACCTTTGCCATGATATCCTCTTTTTTTAAAAAAGTATTGGTCCATCTTCTGGAATCCTGGGAAGAGTTGCGGTTATCCCCCATCATAAAATAACAGCCCTCCGGCACCACATACGGACCATATGCCCCATACATTTCTTCTTTCAGATATGGTTCCTCAATTGCTTCGCCATCAATATATACTGCACCGTCCTTAATTTCCACTGTTTCTCCCGGCAGACCGATGACACGCTTCACATAAGTCACTTCCGGATTATCCGGCCACGGAAAAATGAGAATATCTCCCCGTTCCGGCTCACTGAACAGATAGGCCGGCTGCAGTCCCAGAATACAGTCATCCACCTCAATGGTATGCTCCATGGAACCGGTCGGCACCTCTGCCTTGATAATTACATATTTGTTAATTGCCTTCGCTGCCACAACTGCCAGCACAATCGTCAGTATCCAGGCCAGAATTTCTTTTATCTGTTTTTTTACATCATCTTTCATTCCATAGTCTCCTCTTCCATATTCTCCAACTGTCTATGAAGCTTTTCCTGTACGTTTCCATTTCCTTTTACGCCAAAAAGCTATAGTACACACAATGTATACTATAGCTCTTTTTATGACCTTTCGTCAAGACTACTGATTTACTTTTTCCACAAATTTCAGGAATGCAGCCTTTCCTTCTTCTGTTCTCTTATAAACACCGGCATGCTCCAGAACCTTGACAAATACTTCTCCAACTTCCTTTTCCACCACAGCATCAATGGTTTCCTTGTCAAAGGTCTTATATTTTGCCACCAGCTCCTCCGCCCATGGACCATGAGCTGCAATGCTTTCCACGGAAGAAACTGCGGTTCCGGAAAGCAGACACTGCTTCACTTCCTCCAGCTCTGTCTTTAATCTGGCAGGAAGCACTGCAAGACCCATTACCTCAATCAGACCGATATTTTCCTTCTTAATGTGATGAAGCTCTGCATGAGGATGGTAAACTCCCAGCGGATGCTCCTCCGTTGTCAGGTTGTTTCTCAAAACTAAATCCAGCTCAAACTTACCTTCTCTTACTCTGGCAATCGGAGTAATCGTGTTGTGAGGCTCACCATCTGTTTCTGCAAATACAGTAACGGACTCATCGGTATAACCTCTCCATACCTTCAGAATCTTTTCTGCCAGCTCTACCAGGCGTTCCTTCTTTTCACTGCTGATACGGATAACAGACATCGGCCATTTTACAATTCCTGCCTGCACATCCTCAAAACCATGGAATACAACCGGAGTTTCCACTTCTGCCTTTGCCATGGCGAAGGTATAATGTCCGCCCTGGAAATGGTCGTGGGTTAAAATGGAACCACCAACAATTGGCAGGTCCGCATTGGAACCAAGGAAGTAATGTGGGAACTGCTCCACAAAGTCAAGCAGCTTCACGAAGCAGGCACGGTCAATCTTCATTGGCGTATGCTTCTGGTTCAGTACGATACAATGCTCATTATAATATACATACGGAGAATACTGGAAGCCCCATGGCTCGTTGTTAATTGTTAAAGGAATAATCCGCAGGTTCTGTCTTGCCGGATGGTTCGTCCGTCCTGCATAGCCCTGGTTTTCCATACAAAGCTGGCACTTTGGATAGCCGCTCTGCTTCATCAGCTTTGCGGCAGCAATTGCCTTCGGGTCCTTTTCCGGCTTGGACAGATTGATGGTAATGTCAATCCCGCCATACTCCGAATCCACCTTCCACTTACGGTCCTTGCTGACACGGTCTGTACGGATATAGTTTGTATCTCTGCACAGCTTATAAAAATAGTCTGTTGCTGCTTCTGTACTTACTGCCTTCTTTTCCTCAAAGGCGCGAATCACTTCACCTGGTCTTGGGGTCAGAAGTCCCATTACCTTTGTATCAAATAAATCACGGTAAGTAACGGTATTGTCTTCCATCAAACCATGCTCTGCCGCATAGTCGTTCATACGCTCCAATACCTCCGCCAGATGCGCAGTATCACATGGAAGATCCAGCATTTCCTCTTCCCCAAGGTCATCCATGCCAAACAGCTCCATCAGACGGTTTACTGTATAAATTCTGTCATCTTCACTAATCAGACCGGTTGTTACTCCATACTCAGCCAGCCAGAGAATTTCCTTTGTCATACCTGTCTCCATTCCGCCGGAGAAACACGCTCCGGCTTAATTATATACTTTTTTTACATTTCTACCGGGCCGCTTCCGATATCTACTACATAGAAATCTGCCGCATAGCCAATCTTATTCTTGTAAACCTCGCCAACGGTCTGGATGAAATTATCCACGCAATCTTCCTTCACAATACTTACGGTACATCCACCAAAGCCTGCACCTGTCATACGGGAACCAATCACGCCTTCTACGCTCCATGCAGTCTCTACCAGGGTATCCAGCTCGATACCGGTTACTTCATAATCGTCTCTTAAAGAAACATGGGAAGCGTTCATTAACTGACCGAAGGTAGTAATATCGTTTGCCTTTAATGCTTCTACCGCACGGATCGTTCTCTGGTTTTCATAAACCGCATGCTTTGCACGGCGAATCTTCACTTCGTCACCAATAACGTCCTTGATTTCCTCAAATTCTGCTTCCGAAAGCTCACCAAGGGACTTGATATCCTTCTTTGTCTGTAATAATGCAAGGGCAGCCTCACACTCACTTCTTCTTTCATTATACTTGGAATCGCCAAGGCCACGCTTCTTGTTGCTGCATGCAATGACAATCTTTGCATTCTCTAATACCAGCGGTGCATATTCATAGGAAAGGTCTGCTGTGTCAAGGAAAATCGCATGATCCTTCTTACCCATGGCAATGGCAAACTGGTCCATGATACCACAGTTTACACCGATAAACTCATTTTCAGCCTTCTGCGCCAGCTTGGAAATCTCAATAAAGTCCATCTCAAAGCCAAACAGCTCTCTGCATGCAAATGCAGTCAGAACCTCGATGGAAGCGGAAGAAGAAAGACCGGAGGAGTTCGGAATATTTCCACAGAATACGAAATCCATACCTTCATCAATAGTAATACCGGCTTCTCTTAACTTAGCAATAATTCCCATCGGATAATTTGCCCAGTTATTCTGTTCCTTGTCATAAACCAGTTCCTCTAAATCAGCCGCAATAATTCCAAGGTTTTCAAAATTCATGGAGTAAAAACGGCAGGTGTCCATTCCGTTTCTTCTGGTAGCCGCATATGTACCAATAGTCAGTGCACATGGAAAAACATGTCCTCCATTGTAATCGGTGTGCTCACCAATCATGTTCACACGACCTGGGGCAAAAAACAGACGCACATCCTCTGTACCGCCAAAAATACGCTCAAATTCCTGCATTAACTTCTCTTTCATAGTAAACCTCCTGCACACTCTTATTTTTTGTTTTATTATTTTTGTTTTAAAACAACTTTTCTGTAATCATTGTACCAGATGAAAATGAAATTGTAAAGTACTAAATGAAAGATTTTCGGAAATAAATTCTTAAAACACCTTGCATTCACCACGGTGAAGCGTTACAATGAATCCGTAGTAAAGCAAGCCTGTTTAAAACAATATTTTTGTTTTATAACATAACACTCTTTTCCCCCACAGGAGGCTTCCATGAATCAGAAAAAACAAACCGGCCTGACCGGTTTTCAGTTAAAATTAATCGCCCTTTGCACTATGTTTATCGACCATATCGGTGCCATTGTGCTGGAACAGGGACTGCTCCCCCGGATTACCAATTCCGTTTTCCTTGGTGTTTCCCTGGATTACCTTCCCACCGATTACCAGTTCTTCAGCTATGTCAATCTGGTACTCCGGCTGATTGGCCGTCTGGCTTTTCCTATTTACTGCTTTTTGTTAGTAGAAGGCTTTCTTCATACCAGAAGCATACCAAAGTATGCCCTGCGTCTGGGACTGTTCGCCGTAATCTCTGAACTTCCCTTTGACCTGGCATTATTTGATACCTGGTTTGACCTCCGGACACAAAATGTCTTCTTTACACTGCTATTCGGACTGCTGACGCTCTGGGGTATGAAATGGCTGGAAACTCTTCCGCCACAGCAGCAGCCTTTCCGCTATCTTCTTGCCCTCACCGGCATGATGCTTGCGGAATTTGTGCAGACCGATTATGGAGCTTTCGGTGTTCTTCTCCTTATTGTACTGTATCTCTTCCGGTCCAGCCGGAAATGGCAGAGTATTGCCGGAGCAGTCCTGACCCTGTGGCAGAGTTTTACCGCTCCCCTTGCCTTTCTCTGTACTTACTTTTATAATGGAGAACGCGGAAAAACGTTTCCAAAGTATGTTTTTTATACTTTCTATCCGCTGCACCTGCTGCTTCTGTATTTTGTACGAACCATACTCTTTTAAATAGTTATTGCAACCGCTCATTATAAAAAGGAGACACTACCATGCATCCCATCAAAAAACTGTACTGCCGTATTTACCAGGCAGCCTTCCATGCCGCCCTGCCGCTACTCCCTTACCGGGAGCCAAAACGTTTCAAAACCATGGAGTTACTGGAACCTGAACTGCAGGAACTCGGTTTCTCTTCTGTATTAATTATTACAGACCCGTTCCTCTATAAATCCGGCATTACTTCTTCCCTGGAAAATGTGCTGAACCGGAACCGGATTTCCTACCATATTTATGCAGATACCTGTGCAAATCCAACCACAGATAATGTAGAAGAAGCCCTCCGGTTGTACCAGGAACATAACTGTCAGTGTCTGATTGCCCTTGGTGGAGGTTCCTCCATGGACTGTGCCAAAGCCGTGGGAGCCCGCATTGCCTATCCAAAACGCAGTCTGAACCAGTTAAAGGGAACTCTGCGGGTTCTTCGTAAAATTCCACCCCTGATTGCCATTCCTACTACAGCAGGTACCGGAAGCGAAGTTACACTTGCCGCAGTCATTACTGACCCGGAAGCCCATCACAAATATACCATGAACGATTTCGTCCTGATTCCATCCTATGCCGTTCTGGACCCGGAACTTACCTTCACGCTTCCACCGTCCCTGACCGCAACCACCGGAATGGACGCCCTGACCCATGCCGTGGAAGCCTACATCGGCCGCTCCACCAGCAAAGAAACAAGACACATGGCATTAAAAGCAGTTTCTCTTATTTTCCGAAATATTGAAACTGCCTATCAGAATGGTACTGACCGGAAAGCCCGCGCCCACATGCTTCACGCTGCCTATTTCGCAGGAATTGCTTTTTCCAAATCCTATGTAGGCTACGTCCATGCCATTGCCCACTCCCTTGGCGGCCAGTACAACACACCACACGGTCTGGCAAACTCCGTCCTGCTTCCCATTGTTCTGGAAGCCTACGGGGAACGCATACATAAAAAACTGCATCGCCTTGCCATTGTAGCAGGTGTTTCTACCAAACTGGATTCCCACAAAGAAGGGGCGGACAAGTTCATTACTGCCATCCGTGACCTCAACAAACGCATGGGAATTCCGGAAACACTGCCAGACATCCGTAAAGAGGATATTCCTCTCATGGCAAAGCATGCCGATAAAGAGGCCAATCCCCTCTATCCAGTACCCGTACTGATGAACCGCACGGAACTGGAGCAGTTCTACTATAAAGTCGCTGAATGGAGAGAACACGATGAAACCAGATAATCTTGATTGCCTGTTGGAAAGCCAGCGCCGCTTTTTCGCCACCGGAGCTACCCTGCCGGTCACTTTCCGCATTCAAATGCTGAAAAAGCTGTATACTTCCATAAAAAAATACGAAACAGAAATCAGTAAAGCCCTCACTGCCGACCTGGGAAAAAGTGAATTTGAAGGCTATATGTGCGAAACCGGGCTGGTTCTCAGTGAAATCAGCTATCTGATCCGCCATACCAGAAGATTTGCAAAGAATCATACCGTTTTCACTCCACTGGCACAATTTGCAGCCCACAGTTATAAAAAACCGTCCCCTTATGGTAATGTTCTGATTATGAGTCCATGGAACTATCCACTGCTGCTGACCATTGACCCGCTGGCTGATGCCATTGCTGCAGGAAATACCGCCATTGTCAAACCAAGTGCCTATTCCCCGGCCACCAGTGCCATTATTGAGAAAATCATTTCCGAATGCTTTCCACCGGAATATGTCGCCGTTGTTACCGGAGGCCGCAAAGAAAATGCCGCCCTGCTGGAAAAGAAATTTGACTTTATTTTCTTCACCGGCGGCTCCACCGTTGGAAAAGAAGTCCTCCGTCACACTGCCGAAACGCTGACCCCGGTAGTATTAGAGCTTGGAGGAAAGAGTCCCTGCATTGTTGACAGCAGTGCCAAACTCAAACTTGCCGCAAAACGTATTGTTTTTGGCAAATACTTAAACTGTGGCCAGACCTGCGTTGCACCGGACTACGTTTTATGCGAACGCTCCATCAAAGACCAGTTCATCAGGGAAGTATGCGCTGAAATCACCCGGCAGTTTGGAACAGACCCACTGAAAAATCCGGACTACGGCAAAATAATTAATGAGAAACACTTCGACCGTCTTCTGGGTCTGATCGACCGTAACAAAACCGTAACCGGAGGAACTTCCAGCCGTGAACCCCTCCGGATTGCCCCGACTGTATTAGACAACGTCACCTGGAATGACCCTGTTATGCAGGAGGAAATTTTCGGTCCGATTCTTCCGGTACTGACCTTTGACCATTACGAAGAACTGGTTCCCCTGCTGAATGGTAAACCAAAACCTCTGGCTTTTTATGTTTTCTCACAAAACAAACAGCATATCCGGGAACTTACCAGCCGCTGTTCCTTTGGGGGAGGATGCATCAACGATGTTGTCATTCACCTTGCTACCAGCGAAATGGGGTTTGGCGGTGTCGGCGAAAGCGGCATGGGCTCCTACCACGGCAAGCAAGGTTTTAACGCCTTTTCCCATACCAAAAGTATTGTGGACAAAAAAACCTGGATGGATCTTCCCATGCGTTACCAGCCATATCATAAACTATACCGGAAACTGTTGGGAATGTTCCTGAAATAGGATTGGGAGAATATATATTTTCATTAAGACAACATAAAACAGAGCGTCTGTGATGCACTTTTTACAAAGACATTCCACAGACGCTCTGTTTTCATATTTCGTAACTATTCCGTACCTTCATAATTACGCTTCGCAAATTACTTGCTGATAATACGGTTAAAGCTCTTCTTGCCCTTCTTTACAATTCTGCCTTCCCCAGCCAGTTCTTCCTTTGTAAACTTCTGACCGATATCTGTCACCTTTTCACCATCTACAGTAACACCACCCTGTTCGATGGCACGTCTTCCCTCAGAACGCGTATTTACCATGCCGGCTTCCACCATCATGGTAATAATGTCAATGGCACCATCGGTAAACTTATCCTCTGCAAGTTCTGTCGTAGGCATATTTTCCAGACTGCCGCCACCTGCAAACAGTGCCTTGGAAGCTTCCAGTGCCTTGTCTGCCTCTTCCTGTCCATGCACTAACTTTGTCAGCTCGAATGCCAGAATTTCCTTCGCCTGGTTTAACTGGCTTCCTTCCCATGCCTCCATCTTCTGGATTTCCTCTAATGGAAGGAAGGTCAGCATCTTTAAGCACTTGATAACATCCTGGTCACCCACATTTCTCCAGTACTGGAAAAACTCAAACGGTGTGGTCTTGTTTGGATCAAGCCATACAGCGCCGGACTGGGTCTTACCCATCTTCTTGCCTTCGGAATTTAACAGAAGGTTGATTGTCATGGCGTAAGCATCCTTGCCCAGCTTTCTGCGGATCAGCTCCGTACCGCCAAGCATGTTGCTCCACTGGTCATCACCACCAAACTGCATGTTACAGCCGTACTTCTGGAACAGTGCCAGGAAATCATAGCTCTGCATAATCATGTAGTTAAACTCTAAGAAACTTAAGCCCTTTTCCATTCTCTGCTTGTAGCATTCTGCTGTCAGCATACGGTTTACGGAGAAATGAGGACCAACCTCACGCAGTACTTCAATGTAATTTAAGCCCATCAGCCAGTCTGCGTTATTAACCATCATTGCCTTGCCGTCAGAGAAATCAATAAATCTGCTCATCTGCTGCTTAAAGCACTCGCAGTTATGGGCAATGGTTTCCGTTGTCATCATCTGACGCATGTCTGTTCTGCCGGATGGGTCACCAATCATGGCAGTACCGCCACCAATCAGGGCGATTGGCTTGTTTCCAGCCATCTGTAAACGCTTCATCAGACAGAGCGCCATAAAATGACCCACATGCAGACTGTCTGCCGTCGGGTCAAAACCGATGTAAAATACAGCCTTACCATTGTTAATCATTTCTTTGATTTCTTCCTCGTCTGTTACCTGGGCAATCAGACCTCTTGCCACTAACTCTTCATACACTGTCATTTTCTTTTTCCTCACTTTCGATTTTTTTCTGCTCTCTTGCTAACCTTTTATTACTGCGCATATTATGCTCTTCCGGAGCTGCTTCTCTCCATCCTGCCAGGCAGTTAAACAATCTTTTAACAGATTTCTGCCAGCAACCCTTTGCTTATATACGCAAAAAAGCTCCGTCCTTAGAATAAGGACGAAGCTTGAATAATCTCCGTGTTACCACCTTAATTTATAAATGACTCACATCATTTACCTTAGCAAGTACAGCAACTGCGATACTCTGACAGGATAACGGTTGTCTGCCGTCGCAGCCTACTCATATCTTTTCGGTGCGCAACTCCAAGATGTATTCATGATGTGTTACCTCGCGCCTCTCATCCTCCGGCTGCTTTCTGTCAGGATAGTTCATCACTACTTCTTCTTATCAACGTTTTTGATATTGAGAATTATAGCGGTTCAGGATTCATTTGTCAAGAGAAAATTCCTCTTAATTTTTTTATTTCCATGAGATCTCCAATTGTTTTTTGTTCGCTGCACAATCTGTCAAATACAGGTTAATTAATGTCTGATAAGGAATTCCAACAGTTTCAGCCTGGCATTTAAAATATTCTATCGTATCACTATCAATATTAATGGTTATCTGTTTCTTTATTTTTTTAACATATGGATTTTTTTTTGCTTGTGTAAAATCATATTCTTCTCTCATACATACCTCCATTAACATCAATTATTATACTGCTCTGACTCTCTTACTGTTGCTTTTCTTGATGAAATGTTTCACCTGATTCCTTTTATTTTTATCTTCATTCCACTCAAAACTTATTCCTGTCATAATTATATAATAAACACCTCCTAATTACAACCTTTCTTTTCCTCTAATTCATCACTCCACACCTCCGACTTCATAATCCATTCCTGCATTCTGCGATAAATCATACCGGATAACATCCCCCGGAACATAGTTCCAGCCTTCCGCCAGTGCATCTTCTGCAAGTTCCGTTTCTTCCCAGTTGGTAAACGTATATTGTTCTCCTCCGGCACTCACCGCTTCAATTTCAAAATGTACTACTAAAAATCCTTCCTGTTTTATAAATTCTTCCCTGCCTGTCAGTGTCTGCCTGGAACTGTATTCCTCAAATTCTGCAACATCATCCAGCCCCACACACAGTAATTCTGGCGGCATCCACAACTGTCCTTCCCATTTCTGGATACCCACCGGTTCCTCCGGAATTTCTTCCTTTTCGTCCATACAGTAAAGTTCCATCCTTTCTTCCATGTCCGTACTGCTGCCAAATAACTGCACCTGTTCCCGCTTTCTTCCATTTCCGGATACCCAGAAATAAGATGGTTTCACCCATACCTGGGCAGTTTCCGCATCGAATTCTCCCCTGGTCCAGAGCTGGTAAGTAAACTCATATCCTTTTTTCAGCGTCAGTGCCTGCTGTCCTTCCTGCAGTAATGCCTGGGCCGCCAGATCATTCGTATGTGTAATCACAAAATCCTCCAGAGAACTCTTCACTATCAGTACCGTTGTATCCACAGCCACATATTTTGTGCTGTCTGTATTGGCACCCTCCTGCACATGTCCAGCCACGATAAAATCTCCATCCGCATCCGTAGGACAATTTACAGCAATGGTACGGAATTCTACCGGATAAGAGCCATTTTTCTGATCGGAACCAAGATAAAACTGTCCTCTGGCATCACCCAGCGTAATCCAGGTATCTTCCACTATCAAAATGTCATCCTCTGTTATTCCAAGTGACTGTGTATCTCCATCACAATCCCGGTACACCGCAAACGGAAATTTCACCTGATTCAGATATACACCATGTTCCGCTGCCACATTTGCCCTGCCGCTCAATGCCGTCAGAAAATCCCCAGTTCCATATCCAGGTGCTGTTCTATGGGTTCCATAATTGCTTACCCATACGGTAAAAAAATTTTTCTCTTCCGACAGCGTAAGAACCGCCGGATCTGCAACATCACACGGTAACATCTCGTTTTCTGTCATAAGCATTCCCTGACAGACAACTGGGGTATGTATCTTAACCTCATTCACATTCTCCAGTCCCAGCTCCTTTTCCATGACTGTTCCCACATTGTCCGTATCTCCCCGGTAAGTGACAGTTACTTCGGAAGCATAACTGCCATTTTCCTTCCCGCTGTCCAGGCGCAGTCCGGACCGGTACGTCTGCTCATAACTGGTATATTCCACAAGTGCAGCAAATTGGTCCATGTCTTCTTTCAACATTCCATCTCCGTTCTCCTGCTGCCATTCATCGGAAAGCAGTACTTCCCCGGCAAATTCATAACTATCACTTCTCACCATCGCCTGCCTTGTATCTGCCCAGGCTGCATTTTCACAAACTACTTTCAGATACGAATCGACATCCGGCAGTTCTTCCGGCACCATGGAAACAATATACTGTTCCCCGGTCAATTCCACGGTAAGCTTTGGCATTCCATCCGAATCATACTGTTCCCAACATACATGCTCCTTCCTGTCATCATACGTCCGTACCTCATATAATGGAATTTCTGTTCCGGAACCATCCCCTGGAGTAACCTCAATAGACACTTCTTCCTGTTCTAAAGCAGCATTCTTCAACGTAACTCTTTCCGGATAATAAAGACCACTCTCTTCTACTTCCCAATAGCTCCACACTCTCGGCACTTCAAAAGAATATGTCTCTGTCTGTAACTCACTGATTATCAGTTCTTCCTCCCTGTCTTCATACTGGGTGCGATATGGTACCGTCACATAAATCCGCACCATTTCTGTTCCACTGCAGCGTTTCAGACGATAATCCAGCAGCCATGTGCTCATTTTTGCCCGGAATGCTAACTGCTCTGTTCCCGGAACTGCCCCTTCCGATGCTGCGGTATCATAGACAAGATAAGGCTGCAGATCTGTCAGCGCAGTCGTTTCCGGATTATAATCATCCGCATATAATAATGCTTTTGTCCCCTCTCTTCCTATGCTGCCTTCCACAGTTATTTCCGGGAGAGGCTCCGGAATCTGATGTTCTTCCAGTTCAGGAAACTCTACCGGATTCTGAACCCAGTAAGCAAACAACACATCCTCTTCCACATCTTCTGCCCATGCTCTCAGACACTTTCCTTCTTCATCATAATACTTTGTTCCTGTTCCTTTTTTTTCGGTATAGTATCCATGAAAGGTATAACCTGTTTTCGTTGGAACTATGATATCCGGTCCTCTTTGTCCATATGTCATAATTACACTTTCTGTATGTCCAATACTTGTCGCCCCACGGTCATCAAATATCACCATAATCCGCTTTATTTCCCACTGGGCTGTCAGGGTAATATCCCCGTCATATACCCAGGTTCCATCCACCGTCCAGTAATCCCCGGCAACATAGTTACCGTTTTTATCATACACAGGAACATACTCCCCATTAAGAAAGATATCCCAGCCGTCAAACGTATATCCCGGACGCACCGGCTCATATTCCGGAATGCTGTTGTTTGTTTCCGAATCGTAGGTAACCATGACCGGTCCCGGATTGTCCGGATTGGAAAATCCCCCTGCCGGGTCAAGGTTGATAAAGTAATTGTTTGGAACCCACTGTACATACAGCAGCATGGTCCTGTCCACACTTCCCGCCAGGACATTTCCCCGGTCAGGGTATGCCGTTCCGCTTCCATCCGCCACCGTGTTCCATGTTCCAAAGGAATAGCCGGTCTTTAAGAACTGGTTCTCCCTTAAGGCCACGTATGCCGTATCCGGCACATCCGGAAGAATGATGGTGTCCGCCATGGTACCGGTACCACCGTTGGCATCATACGAAATGGTTTTACCGTCCATCCAGTAAGCGTATACGGTATCCACCGCATCAAAGGTTCCGTTGACATTGTTGCATACAATGCCGGAATCCCCGTCCGCATCAAAAAACCGTATGCTTCCGTCTGCCGGAGTCCCGTCCGCATTCAGGGCCGTATAGTAGCCCATAAACACCTTGTCCTGTTTTTCAGGCACAAGTACGGATTCCGCCATCCGGTCAAAATAAATGGTTGTTTCCGTCTGCTGCTGGACATCCGCACCCATTCCGTCCAGCGTGATACGCTTACTCTCTGGCTCCCATACCGCATACAGCCGGGTGTCCTGCGTCGGGTAGAACTTGGAAACCGTATACCCGTCAAAGGATGTAGGTTCATGGATCTGTCCTCTTCCGTCCGGAAATTCGGACCAGCCTTTCAGCCAGTACCCTTCACACGTCGCATATGGAAGATAGACACCTCCACTGCCGCCGAACTCCGGATACAGGTACAGCCGTTCCCCGTCCGTCCGGCTCAGGCCGGAAACCACCTGTCCTTCCACAAACCTCTTTCCAAGGAATATGTGGGTGATTCCCTCCCGGTACAGCGCCCATTTTTCAAATTCTGCCGCCGGTGCATTCGTATAGGTTTCATCCAGCACATCAAAGGCGGCTGTGGCTGCCGTACTCATGGAACTGTCCGTGTTCAGGTCATAATCCACCACACTGGCGGCCGGGGTATAAGGGGCGCCTTCCACCACCGTTGTTTCGAAGTAGGATAACTCTTTTGTCTTCCATACCTCATTGTTTCTGGTTCCGTATGGTTTCTTCATATAGACCAGCTGGTACCGTACCGGTGCCGGTTCCCACCGGGCATACAGGGACAGTACCCCCTGGAAATTTTCCAGTACCTCTTCATCCGCATAGGACGTTCCGCTTCCGTCCGGCACCGTGTTCCAGCCGGTAAACACATAACCGTCACGGAAAAACCGGTTCGGTGACAGGGCCACGGTAATCCCGCTTCCCGTCCACGGATATACGTCCGACGGCATGTTTCCGGTACCGCCGTTGCCATGGTAGTGGATGATGTTGTCCGGACGTTTCCACTGGGCATACAGGACAATGTCCTCATATGTCTGCGGAAGTTCCCCCGGGGAATAGGACGTCCCACTTCCATCCGGCGCCGTGTTCCAGCCGGTAAACACATAACCGTCATAGGTATACATGCAGTTTGCCACATTGATGGCCGGCCAGTAAATGCCGTCATTCGCCACATAAGCTTCCGCCTCTGCCGCATCTTCCTCCGTGTATGTATTATTACATGGATATCCGAACCCTTCGTCCGTATAGTAATAATATCCGGAACTGTAGGAACTCATGCCGGCCGTATCCCGTCCGACCAGCACCACGTTGCCGTCCGAACCGTACTGCGGAATCCACAGGCCGGAGGACTTACTGCCGGACTTCGTCACGTAAACATTGCCGTCACCGGTCAGGACAACCAGATTGTAGTGCCTGTTATTCCAGACCTTCTTTACATCCGAAATGCCGCTTCCGGCAAAATTATAACGGACATTGTAAAGGTTCCCCGTTCCGAACAGTCCCTTGTTCGTTCCCTGGCACCACAGGTTTCCGTCCCCATCCAGCAGGACGGTATAGTCATACGTCTCATAGTTCACCGTATGTTCATATTCGATATAATCCACAATTTCTGCCCCGCCAAGAAGGGATTCAATTCTTCCCGGCGTATGCAGGAACAGCTGTCCGTTTTCCAGCAGTATCATGTCCCCCGTATCCGGTGCGGAAATGATATCCTTCACACCGCCCGGTGTCCCCGGGAACACATCACAGTAATCACATACCGGTGCTCCCTGCTCCATGCTGATGCGGGTCCAGTTCTGCACATGCCAGACACCATCATCCCTTCTGACATAAACCGGCTCCTCCACAATCTCAAACGGAACCGTCACCGATACCTTGGCACAGATACCGGCTTCGTTCCACAGATACAGGGTCAGCGTGTGGGAATCGGTATAAGTCCTGGTGAGAATCTTCGGGTTGTATATGCCATAACCTTCGGAATTATTTCCCTGGTATACCGTCTCCGTCGGGTGGTACTCAAAGGAATATGTGCCGCTTTTTATCACGGACTTCTCCACTTCCCCGCTGACACTGCCGTTCAGGAACAGTCCGCAGGTTTCATAAATGTCCACCACGGAAGTATATACTTCCCTGGAATTTTTTTCCGTAATTATATGCAGCGCACCGGTGGCATCCAGATACGCCCCCACCAGGTCTGCCACCTTCCATTCCCCGTCCACATTCACGGGACAAGATTCCTCCACCATTCCCAGCGGAAACGCCACCTGGTCCCCCAGCGTGGACAGTACTTCCATCCCGTCCGTCCTGTAGCACCTTCCGTCACCGGACAGGAGGAATATATCGGAAGCTGTTCCGGCATGGCTGGCGGTATACGTCCACAGTCCCTGCCTGTACTCCACATTCCGTTCAAAAAACCGGGTGAGGTGTTTCCCTTCCATGACCAGTCTGGTTTCCATCTCCTGCAGTTCCCACAGATAAAGACTTCCGTCCTCCGTGATGTACCACAGACCTTCCCCCGTATACAGCATATCCTTTACTTCCCCCGCAAATTCAATACGCCGCAGGACCGGAACCGCTGCTGATGACAGGGTGCTTCCGCCGTAACTGCCGTTTCTTATTTCCATGTAATACTTTTCCGGGGTAAATGCCAGACAGTACAGGTCCCCTTCCGTATTCCGCAGGTATACCGCGGAACCGTATGCCGGGTATGTCTCCCCTGCTGCTCCTGCCTGTGAAAAATACGACTCCGGCAGATGGTCCGAACTCCACGCATACTCCGTCGCATGGTACGTCCCGAAGTCCACCCTTCCCTTATAGGAAAGCTCGTGGGACCACAGGGAACCGTCTGCTGACAGTACCATGGTTACCGGTCTGCTGTAAAACGATGTCCCCCTCCAGGTCAGGGAACCGTAGTCCCCCACATCGTACTCCACCCGTTTTTCCACCCCGTATACTTCAAAGGTTTCTGCCAGTTCCACCGTATTGAACGCAATCTGGGACATATCGGTGTGGTCCTCCCCCGGCGCGCCGTTCGGTTTATACGTAATCCGGTATCCCGCTTTTAAAATATAGTTACTGCGGTAGTCTGCCCCGTACCGGATGACATTCAGCGCAGACAGCGATGTATACACCAGCGTCCTCTCCCTCTTCTTCACGCCGCCGGTACCCAGCGTCTGGACACTGTGGGCAATGGACGGGGTTCCGTTCTCCGTCACGGACTCCAGCGTACACAGGCCGAAGGCATCCTCCCCGATACGGACCATCGTATCCGGCAGCATGATGGAATCCATGTTCCTGTGTCCGTAAAACGATGTTTTTCCCAGCTGCCGCAGTACCGGGAATGCCACCACTTCCAGGCGTTCACACAGCTGTGCCACGTTCTTCCAGTCCTCCATCACGGCCGTCGGCACGGACATGGTAAAGGAATCATTGTAATAATAGTAACTGTTGTATATCTGGTCCCCGCCGTCATACACGGCTTCCGAACTGATGACATACTCCGGGTACGGTACGGAATAAAACGAGCTTTCCCCGATCTGCAGCAGTCCGTCCCCTCCTTCAATTTCCGCAACCGCCTGGCAGTTCCAGAAAGCGTAATCGTCCACTTCCGTCACCGTGGCCGGAATATAGACATACTCCAGCGTATTGTTCCAGATATAGTAATTCCTCCGGTAATTATAATTTTCACACGCATTGGTTGTCTCATACGTGGTTTCGTCATCCGCACTGCTGGTCACCATGCCGTTTCCGATGACCCCGAACCGGTAGGTGACCAGACAGCCCTTGTACCGGCTGACATTCGTGGAACTGCTCTCCATATTGTCAAAACGGCTTCCCTCAATATAGGAATAACTGTGGGAGGAGTCCCTGTTGGAATATTCCTTAATCTTGTGGTGGCTCCGTGTTCCCCCTCCGATATGTGTTACCGTGTATTCCGTCCCGTCCTCCCCTGTAATGGATGACGGAAACACCAGGGAGGTGATGTACTTTACATCCCCGCTGTCCACATACCGTTCCACACCGTCCACGATTATCATGTACGGATGGACATAGGTGGCTTTTGTTCCGGACGCCACGTAACACCACCGGTTGCCGTCTGCGTCCGTACCGATGGCGTAGTTCTTCGTCAGCTCCGTGGCGTACACGTTGCACATACGTTTTTCCAGACCGTCCGAGGTACAGACAATCCGTTCCGTTGTATTGTTAATCAGGTCATACATGTTGTAGCCCTTGTCCGTTGTGTAATACTTGTACACGTTGTCATTCAGAATGACATCCTCCGCCGGCTGCGGGGTCGGGGTAGGCGTCGGTGTATTGGTCGGCGTCGGCGTGTTGGTCGGAGTTGCCGTCGGCGGCAGGGTCACATCCGGCGTCGGCACGCCCGTAATGTCCTCTCCCGGCGTCGGTTCCGGTGTCGGCGGATCGGTCGGCGGGTCAATGAAGGTATACTGGAATACCAGCACCAGTCCGCTGCGGTCTATTTTTAACTTACCGTTTCCGGTACGTCCGTCTCCCGTCAGCTTGACACTCTCTATCGTCTTCTGTCCTTCCTTAAGATTCGTCAGTTCCGTCCCATTACCGTCCGTATAATAATATCCCACATACTCATACCCTGTAATATCCGGGGCAGTAATCCCGGACAGGGTTTCCCCGTAGAGAACAAAACCGCTGGTACTGTACGGGTCATTAAAGGTATTGACAAAGCCTTCCGGAACGTTTCCCCCAGAATCCACTACCTTTATGGAAAACGGGGCATGGGAAAAGGTCAGGGTGACACTTTTATTGTACTGGCCTCTCAACACATCAGAAGTCACAGCAGGCCAGCTGCTCTGGCAGAAGTCCCACGGAGCACTGTCGATATCAGGGAAGTTATAACAAACATAGTCTGTCCTTGTCCCACCGTACATGGAAGAATACTGCCGTTCCCCATTGTAGGTAATCGTCTGTACCGGATTGGCATACACGGTAACCGGACTGGTGAAAGCTGTACGGTTATTTATGCCAATCATACCCACCACCTTGTCCACAAAATCCTCTGCGTCCACAGTTATTCTGGACCAGTAGAGATTCTGAGAATCCGGTTCTCCAAGAGGTGTTTCTGTGAAGTCGTTCAGGGGGACACCATTATAATTTTCCCAAACGTCTCTTGATATATTTTCATCTGACAGTAGTGCTTCAGAATCTATCCATGCCAGATACTCGTCACTACCAGGGAATATCCACCATTCTATTGTCTTATAACGTAAACTGTCCGTAGGGGCTGCCCTTCTTTCCTTAACTCTCCATGATAAGTTATTGTAATCATCCAGTTCCGGAGAGAAACTGTCATCTGCCCTGGCATTCACTGCTACAGATACAGCTACCAGTGCCACTGCCATAACAAACAGCCCCAGAAACAGGTACCATTTCTTTCCTGTTTTTATTTTCTCCTTCCATTTTTCTTTCATACAACTCTCCTTTCTTACTGTTGGCTTGTATTTATGTAAAAAGAAAAGAGCCTGTCAACTTAACAACAGACCCTTTTCTTGCTTTATTATTTATTCATATTTAACAGTGATGTTCAGATAGTCCGGAGTGGTTATCCAGCATTCATCCAGTTCCGGTTTTGCACCAGCTTCAAAAATAACTGTGATATTTTCTCTACCGCAAATAAAGTCATATCCAATATACTCCACAGAAGCCGGAATACGGATTTCCTTTAAACTGGAATAAGAATACGAACCAGAACCCGAATGAGCAAAAGCAAGATTTCCAATATACTTTAATGTACTTGGAAGTTGTATAGATTCCAGACTATCTGTTTTATCAAACGCAAGAGCTTCAATACGCTCTACTCCTTCCGGAATAATAAGTTCCTTGAGCTCATATGCATCACTTAAACTTGAGTCACCAATAACCTTTAATGTACTTGGAAAAGACACATGGATAAGATCTATACCTACAGGTAAGCTTTCTGTTCTGGTTATACCTTCGCCAACATAGATTGAAGCAACCCCTGAAGAATGTAAATAATAATTTAATCCTCCAATATGCTGTTTACGCTCTTTAGACGTCCACATCTCACCAGTACCAGTAAACACAGCGACAGCGTCATACTCCTTCCCTTCCTTACCATTTGACCAGACACTACCGTAAATGTTCTCACCATACTGCACTTCTTCAATCAGTACCGGATAACCATTATCTGCAGGAACAAAATCACCAGCTTCAAATACTACATTTGACTTAAATTCCTCTACTTCAACAGTAAACGTAAAAACATCAAATGCTTCTGTGAAGGAAATGTAATCCGGTTGCCATTGTTCCTCACACTCTTTATAATCCACCTCGTACAAGGTTACTGTTACTTCAGCAGTTCCTGGATTTAAAGGTTTTATCCTGAAACGAGGAACTCTGCCATTAATACAATATCTATTACCATCCTGACTGAGTTTGAAAGAATCTTCATTGGCAACTTCTACAATGGATGTATCACTAATAGAAATATCAATACCCATCTTAAGTCCGGATTCCTCATATATACTGTAACCATCGTTTTCATCCAAACCATAATAGGAAGCATAATTACCGATTTCAAACGCAAACTCTTCCTCATTCAGACCGTCCATAGTAAACGCATTTCCACTGCGTTTATTATCATACCACATCATATACGGCTCCTTTGTCGCAGGTGTTGGTTCCGGCGTTGGTGTTGCCGTCGGCTTAGGAGTACTGGTTGCGGTCGGTACCGGTGTGCTGGTCGGCTCCGGTGTCGGTGTACTTGTTGCCGTTGGTTCCGGTGGTGGCGTCACGGTCGGCTCCGGTACACTGGTTGCCGTTGGGACGGGTATTTCTTCCGGTTCTTCTGTCGGAGCAGGTGTACTGGTAACCTCCGGTATTTCCGTCGGCTCCACGGCCGGTTCCTCTGTAATTACCGGTTCTTCTGTCGGCTCTGCGGTTGGT
>JAGBBW010000076.1 GCA_017938285.1 Lachnospiraceae bacterium | reverse complement strand
GCTACCCTTCAGAAAGCCATCGGCAACCCTCTCTATCACTGGAGCCATCTGGAATTACAGCGTTACTTCGATTACAAGAAGCCACTCTCCCCTGCTACCGCACCGGAAGTCTGGGAAGTCTGCAACAAGAAGTTAGCTGACCCATCCATGAGTGTACGCAACATCATCCGTCAGTCCAATGTAGAAACCATCTGTACTACCGATGATCCTGTGGATTCCCTGGAATGGCATAAAAAGATTGCCGAAGACGAAACCTTCGAAGTAAAGGTTCTCCCTGCATGGCGTCCGGACAAGGCAATGAATCTGGAAAAGCCGGAATACCTGGATTACCTTGCTAAGTTAGAAGCTGTCAGCGGTGTGAAGATTGATTCCTTCGCTGCCCTTTGTGAAGCACTAAAGGTTCGTATGGACTTCTTCGCTTCCATGGGCTGTTTAGTATCCGACCACGCATTAGAGTACGTTATGTACAAGCCTGCCACAGCAGAAGAAATCGAAGCAATCTTTGCGAAGCGTCTTGCCGGTACCGCTCCATCCGCTATGGAAGAATTACAGTTCAAGACCGCTTTCATGTGCTTCGTAGGCAAAGAATACCATCGTCTTGGCTGGGTAATGCAGCTTCACTATGGTACAAAGCGTGATAACAATGTATTCCGTTATAACCAGCTCGGTCCTGACACCGGATATGACTGCATCAACACCTATGGCTCTTCCGCTGAAATGGCTGCATTTTTAAATTCCTTAAATGCAACCGACCAGCTGCCAAAGACCATCATCTACTCCTTAAATCCTACCGACAACGCTGCTATCGGCACCGTCCTTGGCTGCTTCCAGGATTCCTCCTGTGTCGGCAAGATCCAGCAGGGCTCTGCATGGTGGTTCAATGACCATAAGGTTGGTATGACTGAGCAGATGACCTCCCTGGCTAACTTAAGTCTTCTGGCTAACTTTGTTGGTATGCTTACTGACTCCAGAAGCTTCCTGTCTTACACAAGACACGAATACTTCCGCCGTATCCTTTGTAATTTAATCGGTACCTGGGTAGAAAACGGTGAATATCCGGACGATATCGAATTCCTTGGAAAGATGGTACAGGATATTTCTTACTATAATACAAAGAATTACTTCGGTTTCTAAGAAAACACTAATTCATTGTTTCCTTAAGGAACCATCATAAAAAGCCGGTTAAGAAATCTGACAACCTGTGTTGTTCCAGATTCTTAACCGGCTTTTTTATTTTACAGCATTCCTTCGAACAGCTTCATCTTACCCGCCTGTTCGTTCTCCATCTTTTTCTTTAACATAATCATCTGGTACTGCTGCAGATTCTGCTCCTTCTTAAGACCCATAATAGCCTCAGCCATATCGGTATCCTTAATATTACTCTGGGCTGCAGTCAGATTCAGTGCCGCATACTCATTATACGCCATCTGGTGATCCAGGCCATTGCTCTTTGCTCCCAGGGCACTTCTGGCCTTGTTGACCATACTGATTGCCTCGTCAATTTTCTTAATGTCAAAAGAACCCGTCACATCATAATCCGCAATACCAAGTGCCTCCAGTGTCGCATTCGGTGTCGTCAGATCCGTTCCATTACCACCGGACGCAATATGCCATCCACTCTGGCTGCCATCCAGCAGTTTCATGGTATTATATTCTGTATTTTTTGCAATGCCCTGAATAGATTCCTTTAACTGGTCAATCTCGTCCTGAATCATGCCAAGACCTTCCTTGCCATAAATGGATGCATTTCCCGCCTGTACACTAAGCTCCCGGATTCTCTGTAAGGCATCCGTAATATTTCCAAGGGCACCGTCAGCCACATTAATCAGCCCCTGACCCGCAGAAGCATTATCCGTACTAACTTCTAACTCTGTAATTTCACTCTGCATTTTTTCTGCAATGGCGGAACCTGCCGCATCATCTGCCGCAGAATTGATTCTGTTGCCACTGGAAAGCTGTGTATAATAATTACTGCCA
Source organism: Lachnospiraceae bacterium (assembly GCA_017938285.1). GTDB lineage: Bacteria > Bacillota > Clostridia > Lachnospirales > Lachnospiraceae > SIG299. The sequence goes on along the minus strand of JAGBBW010000076.1, from coordinate 4,784 downwards.
CTGATACTGTTTACTGACATATGCATACCTCCTTCTCTGTATGAAAACTACCATCCGCGTCTTTTGTGTTCCTATTAATTATACAGTATTTTCCTGTCCTCTGTCAAGCACCGGAATCATGTTCACAGAGCATCAAATTTCCCTTCATTTTATCAAAATTCTTCTTGCATTTCTGTCCCAGCCGTTATACAATGTAGAAAATGCCATCGTGCGGTCTGCACATGACAGGAATGGAGGAAATTATGAGACACTTAATCAGTCCACAGGACTTATCATTCGACGAATTAAACAATTTACTCGATCTGGCAAATGACATTGCCCACGACCCAAAAAAGTATTCCAACTGTTGTCATGGAAGAAAGATAGCCACTTTATTTTATGAACCAAGTACCCGTACCCGCCTCAGTTTTGAAGCTGCAATGCTTAATCTGGGAGGTAGTGTTCTTGGTTTTTCTTCTGCCGACTCATCCAGTGCGTCCAAGGGCGAAAGCGTTGCCGACACTATCCGTGTTGTTTCCTGCTACGCTGATATCTGTGCTATGCGCCACCCGAAGGAAGGTGCGCCTTACGTTGCTTCCATGCACTCCGGCATTCCGGTAATCAATGCCGGCGACGGCGGTCACAACCATCCAACCCAGACCCTCACCGATTTACTGACAATCAAATCCTTAAAGGGACACTTAGACAATATTACCATCGGCTGCTGCGGTGACTTAAAGTTCGGACGTACCGTCCACTCTCTCATTCATGCCATGGTACAGTTCCCAAATGTAAAGTTTGTTTTCATTGCACCGGACGAACTGAAAATTCCTACTTATTTAAAAGAAGAAACCCTCGATCCGCTTGGTATCGAATACAAAGAAGTAAAAGTTCTGGAAGAAGTTATGCCGGAACTGGATGTTCTTTATATGACCCGCGTCCAGAAAGAACGTTTCTTCAATGAAGAAGACTATGTTCGTTTAAAAGACTCCTTCATTCTGGATAATGCAAAAATGAAGCTGGCAAAGGACGATATGCTGGTACTTCACCCACTGCCTCGTGTAAACGAAATTTCCACCGAAGTAGACTCCGATCCACGTGCCGCCTACTTTAAGCAGGTACAGTTTGGTGTTTACGCCCGCATGGCTTTAATCATGACCCTGCTCGGTATTCCAAAACCGGAATAGCAAACCACAGAAAGGAGAAACAGAAATGTTAAATATTGGCGGATTAACAGAAGGCATCGTATTGGACCACATTCATGCCGGTGGTGCCATGGAAATATATAATTACCTGAACTTAGAAAAACTGGACTGCAGCGTTGCCATTATCAAAAATGCAAAAAGCAGCAAAATGGGCAAAAAAGATATTATCAAAATCGAACAGCATATTGATATCGACTTTGACATGCTGGCAGTATTGGAACCTCACATGACCATTAACTACATTAAAAACGGGGAACGTGTTGAAAAGAGACAGTTAAATCTTCCGGAACATATTTACGGAATCATCAAATGTAAAAATCCACGCTGCATTACTTCCATCGAGCAGGAACTGCCGCACCGTTTCAAGCTGACTAACCGTGAAAAAGCAATCTATCGTTGTGAATATTGTGAACAGTCCTTTAAACAGAGCCGCAAAAAAAAATAACAGAACAGCTTCGTATGCTGAACACCGGTGAATTATAATAAAAAAACGAGCGGCTGCATGGGAAATTTCATGCAGCCGCCCTCTTTTTTATACAACAGACACATGCTCTGTCAGATCTGTGTTTATCTTCCCAGCTTCTGTTCTTTTTTATTCTGATACATTCTCTTATCCGCTTCCCGTAAAAAGTAATCCAGCGAGTGCTCTCCCATCAATTCGGAATATACACCAATACTGAAAATGAGCCGGTAGCGCTTCGAATTTTTCCCATTAAATTTTTCTGCCTTTTCATTCATTGACGCAATAATTTCTTTTGCCCGTTCTTTCTGGTTTCCACGGAATAAAATAATCAGGAATTCATCTCCTCCGGTACGCGCCGCGATTTCCCTTGGCGAAATGCTTTTCCGGATGATTTCTCCAACCGCCTTTAATGCTTCATCCCCTTCCGCATGACCATACGTATCATTGATCTGCTTAAACTCACACATATCAAGGGATATCACGGTCAGTTCTTTCACGCTGGAGTATTCCATCACCTGCTTCATCATGGCATAAAAACCATTACGGTTTAAAACTCCGGTCAGGGCATCGGTCCGGTATACCTGCATCAGCATTTTCTTGGAACGCTGCATATCCAGCAGAAACCGCAGATGGAAAATAAAACTGGAATACGCCGTATACCAGAACCGGTCCGTATCCATGCTGATCACCGCATAAGCATTCGGATCTTCCTGGGTTGGCACACTGACAACCAGAAGAGGATGATTTTCTTCCAGATAGTTGTTCAGTTCCGGAATCAGCCCATCCGCCTCCATACGTTCTGCATAATTAATTGCGACATTTTCCAACTGCCGCTCATAATGAATGGCATTTATCATTCCACTGGCAGCCTCATGCAGTCTGGAAGAACCTGCATAGAACGGATAATCCGCAATCAGCAGACGCTGCTCTGAACAAAACCAGAAGTCATAATAATGCATATACCGCAACTGATGCGGAATAACCTTCTGGATAATATCCATTCCTTCGCCTTCTCCATAATTAGCAACCATTCTTCCCAGATTTGTCTGATATTCCATCTGTTCATACATGTCTGACTTCAACTGGATAATTTTTGCTGCTGCATCTTCTCCTGGCAGTCCCTGACAGCCACAGGAGCCTCCAACCTTTATTTCATGGTACGCAGAAACTCTCCATTCTTTTTCTTCCGCAACAAGCCCGCCATCGTTTATCCGCCGAAACAACGCTTCCGCAAATGCTTCCACATTATATACACTGGTCAGAAGCTGTGGCTGATGATATTTTCCTGCCTCCAGTCCATCAAAGCCACTGACTGCCACATCCTCCGGCACACGGTAGCCTCTCTGCTTCAGATAATCACAAACCGTCAGCGCCATGGTATCATTGGCACAAATAATGGCTTCCGGCAGCTCTGTACTATTTTCCAGCATTTTTTTCATTGCTTCTATCGTTGGATTTTCCCAGAAATAGCCATAATATACATTCTTCGGATCAAACTCCCTGCCATTCTCTTCTAACACCTGGCGGAATACTTCCAGACGCTCATCGGAAAAACTGTTATTTGGCATACCTGCCATAAAATTGATCTTACGATAGCCATGAAATTCTACCATATGCTTCACAATTTTCCGGAAAGCTTCCCGGTAATCAAAGGAGACATTAATACATCCCTCCACATAATGGTCTACCGCAATCACCGGAACTCCGGCTGCCGCTGCTCTCTGTACCAGTTTTTTGTGAACACCTTCTTCTTTAAAAGTTTCCGCCATCAATACAATGGCATCAAACTTCTCTACCGCTACTGTATCAAAAATACGCTTTTCACCTGCATCCAGATCTTCCATGTAAAAATTCGTCAGAGTGGAAAAGAAAATAACCCTGCAGTTCTGCTCAAAACTTTTCTCCGTTACCTTCTTAATCAAATCCTGCTGGTCGTCCTTGGAAAAACATGCAGTTACAAAAGCAATTACTTTATAATCTTTACCTTCTGAGTACTTTCTGCCCATGGCTCTTTTCGCTCCTTTTATTCAAATCCACACTTCTGCAGTGTGGCTGTTGTATTGTTCTATTCCCGTATAACAACCTTTCCATTCACTTCCATGACAGGATCATCCCAGATTACTTCTCCAATACTGTCTGCAGTAATCATACCCGACTTCGGATTTTTTACCGAAAGAATATTACCCTGAATCTCGGCTTCCACATCCGAATACTCAAACGCTAAGTCCGTTCCCTCCATGGTACAGTTAATCAGTTTTAAATTGCTGCAGTAACAAAGCGGCTGGGTTCCAATAATCCTGCAGTTTATCAAGGTCAGATTTTCAGAAAACCAGGCAAGATATTCTCCTTTCAGAACAGAGTCCTTTACCGTAATATTCTTTCCATGCCAGAACGCATCCTTGGTATCCAGATAGGAATCGGTTATTTTCATATTCTCTACATACTGAAAAGAATATTTTCCCTTCATATTCAGCCGGTCAATACTCACATCCCGGCACTCAAACAGGAAGTATTCCGACTCCATTTCTGAACGCCGGATATCCAGCTTTCTCGTACGCCAGCCAAACTCCGGGGAATGGGCAGTACTGTCTTCAATACAGATATTTTCACATTCCCGCAGACACTTAATACCGTCCATTGCCGTATGCCTGATTACACCGTCATACGAATACCAGATAGCTGCCCGTGTTTTATCGTCCATTGTAACATTCTCCAGCGTAAAACCTCTGGCATGCCAGAGCGGATACCGCAGGGAGAACCCACAGTCTTTCACCAGTATATCCCTGGTTTCTTTTAATGCAGACTCTCCGTCTGCCGGACCAGCAAAGGTACAGTTTGTCACTTCTGTATGTTTAATATTATATAACGCCCTTTCTTCATCGAACGTCTGCTTACTAATTTTATGTTCCATGGAATTACTCCTTATTATTTCTTTACAGTTATGAAAATTTTAACATATCTCAAACCAATATTCAACAAAAATTGCGTTTTTTTCGAATCGAGTAGGAGGAATTTCTCGTAACTGAGAAATTCCGACCTCTCACACCACCGTGCGTACCGACCGGTACACGGCGGTTCAATCAACTTAACAAGTCACACACCTTTTGGTGTAGTAATCTAACATGGAGACTAATCCG
>JAGBBW010000075.1 GCA_017938285.1 Lachnospiraceae bacterium | reverse complement strand
GTCATACCCCAGGATGTCTGATGTACATATTTTAATGTATTATCTTTATCCGTATACTGAATACCAAATGCCTGTGCGAATCCATCCCCAAAGTTATGGGAAGTACCAGCCTGAAGTGCCTTACCATCATGCATCAGAGACTCTATGGTATAAGTAGCAACTGCACCTGCAAATTTTTCCTTGTCTGTCTTCTGCCCCTTTATAACCGGAATCGCCAGAACATTTTCGAGAAAATCTGCATATACATTTAACATCTGTACCGTTCTTTCCTCTGCCTCTTCTGCAGTAGCATGTGCTGTATGACCTTCCTGCCACAAAAATTCACGGCTGCGAAGAAACGGTCTTGTTTCTTTTTCCCAACGCACTACAGAACACCACTGGTTACACACCTGGGGAAGATCTCGATAGGAGTGAACCACTCCTTTATAATAATCACAGAATAAGGTTTCGGAAGTGGGTCTTACACAAAGCCTCTCCTGCAGCTGCTGGCCTCCACCATAGGTAACCCAGGCAACCTCCGGTGCAAATCCTTCTACATGATCCTTCTCCTTCTGAAGAAGGCTTTCCGGAATAAACATGGGAAGATACACATTCTGTACCCCTGTTTCCTTAAACATTGCATCCAGCTGACTCTGGATCAGTTCCCAGATTGCATATCCGGCAGGCTTAATCGCCATACATCCTTTTACACTGGTATAATCAATCAATTCCGCTTTCTTTACTACATCGGTATACCACTGTGCAAAATCTTCTTCCATGGAAGTAATCGCTTCCACCAGTTTCTTATTCTCTGCCATTACAATTTTCTCCATTCTCTCATGACTTTTAAACTTCATTGATTCATCAACTTAAAAGTTTAGGAGTTTCGGGGTCTTTTGTCAAGATACTGGGGGCAAAAGCCTGTTCACAATTTATAATTTAACAGAATGCACAAAATAAGTTGGTTTCATTCCTATGCGCTAAACGTTACGATGAGCCTCAAAAAACATAAATCGTGTTCAGCAAAGGCTTCCACGATTTATAGAGTCTCATCTCCACAGCGCAAAATGTCATGAAACCAACTTATTTTGCGCATTCTGCCCTATAAAGTTTTTAAACAGGCTTTTGCCAAGGTATCTGTCAGCAGATTTAGAAGAATTTATGAAGTGCTTTTGTGATTTCAAGATATAAAAGAAGGGAAATCGGTCCCAGGATCACCCCGCCGATTCCATAGAGCTTGATTCCCGTATAGATGGAAATCAGAATTACCACAGGGAAAATCCCTGTATTTTTTCCAATCAGCCGTGGCTCCAGAAGCTCTCTGGTAACAATACATAATAGATAAATCCCAGCACAGACAAGTGCTTTCCAGTAGCTTTTATTCAACAGATGCCAGACAGCCATGGGAACCAGAACAATTCCTGTTCCGATAAAAGGAAGCACATCCAGAAATGCTGTCACCAGTGCCGTCTGGAAGGGATGTCTTAAATGAATCAGCCAGTAACCGGAAAGACAGATTCCGGCGATCACAGTAAAAATAATTCCCTGGGCTTTGACATAGCCTGCCAGCATCCTCCCCAGCTTACGAAAGATCTCCGCAACGACTGAGATATCCTCCGACTGCAGAATCTTTCCCCTGATGGCAGTATAATCCTTTGCCAGTAAAACTGCCGCAAGGGACGCTATCAACAGGGTCACGATTACATTAATCATACTCCGGACAGATTTCATGGAGCCGGTCATCACCTTGGGTAACAGCATGTTTTGCAGATCAGAGAGCATGACCGTCCCCCGTTCCTGCACCACCGCAGTGATGGTGCCCTGTTCCATTCCGGTCTGTTTCTCAAGCATCCCGCAGCCTTCGCACACAAGATCACAAAACTGTGCCCAGATGGTGGTGCTGTTTTGGAAAATTGCAGAAAGGCTTCCTGCTGCCCATACCAACAGCATCCATAACAATAGTAAAAGGATAAATACAATGAAAATCAGAAGTGCACCTGTCAGAATCCCCCTGCCAATGTGCAGACGGCTGCTGATAGTGTGAATTACGGAAGCAGACGGAATCACCACCAATGCAGCCAGTACCAGAGGCAACACCAGTGGAAGAAGATAACGAAAGGAAAACCAGATTCCTACTGCAATAATAATATAAATCAGATATTTTTTGAATACGCCCATACTCTTAGTATGGACATTTTTAGATGGAAAATACCATCCATGTTCCGGTTACCGGATGAGAAAATTCCAATCGGACCGCCTTTAATGCAGCCGTACGGATATTATGCTTCCGGTTATATAACGCAGAAGCTTCCGAAGCGTATTTGGTATCTCCTGCCAACGGACATCCGGCATGAGACAATTGCACCCTGATCTGATGATGGCGTCCGGTAAGAAGCTGTATTTCCAGAAGCTCTGTTTCTTCAAAGCGTTCCTTCACTTCATAGCGAAGCACTGCCGGTTTGGCCTGTCCGGAAGAAACAAAAGCCTGCTCTGCCACTCTTGAGGTGTTGGACTTTCCATCCTTGATCAGATAATCTTTCAGTTCCCCGGAGGGTGCTTCCATATGTCCTACGACTTCTGCCTGATAAATCTTACGCATTCCAGAACCTTCTCCCTTCTCCACCTGTCTGCTGAGAGAAGCGGCTGCCCTTGCTGTTTTTGCAAATACCATGACCCCCTCTACCGGCTGATCCAGACGGTGCACAATACCAAGGTATGGTTCCTTCTTTCCTGCTGCCGATTTCAGATAATTTTTTAATTCACTGACCATATCCTTACTGCCAATTCCTGCTGTCTGCACAGCAATTCCGGCATGCTTATGGCAGACAATGATGTCCGCATCCTCATAAATAATTTCTATCCTGCTGTCCATTGAAATCCCCTGTCTTATGCCTTAAACCGATATAGCACACCCCACCGCTATTTTCTTCTCTGTATAGCCTTTTTGTTTCATTTTCAGGGTGTTTTAAGGCTTTTTACACGGTTTTGGCTATACAGAAAATTGTTTTTAACACTTTTTCTAAACTACTTTATTTTTTCTGTGGTAATATTTTTGGTAATATTCGCTCCGCCTTTTCAAAAGTGGTAATATTACCATTTCGCTGATATAAAAATTATAACTCAAAACACCCCAAAAGCAACTCATATTTTATATGAATTTTGTGGAAATATTTCGGGATTTTTGGCAGAGAAAAAGATACTACACATTAAGCATAGTATCTTTATAAATTAAAACATAATTCTGCG
>JAGBBW010000074.1 GCA_017938285.1 Lachnospiraceae bacterium | reverse complement strand
ATGATTTCCTGGGTGCCGTCTGCGCTTGCCCTTGTGTCACAGACCGATGCATTTTCCATAGTAAAACCGGAAACATTGAAAAAAGTTTTTTTTGTGGGAGAAGTATTCCCTGCGCCAGAATTCCAGTTGTCTGACCGGGAATACTTCTCCCACAAAAAAAACTTTTTTCAATGTTTCCGGTTTTACTATGGAAAATGCATCGGTCTGTGACACAAGGGCAAGCGCAGACGGCACCCAGGAAATCATGGTAATTTTTTTCTGATTCATATACTCCAGCAGCTTCACCGGAAAGGAAAACAGCCTGGAAGGAAGAATTTCCAGGCTGACACCGCCTTTTAACGCAAGATAAATATCTTTTGCCGATGCATCAAACGAAAACGGTGTCTGGTTTCCAATAATTTCTCCCTCTGCTGTCGGAAACAATTTCCAGAATGCTTCCATGTAATCTATCACTGCAGCGTGTGTTTTTACGATTCCCTTTGGTTCCCCGGTCGAACCGGAAGTATAGATCATATAAAGCGGCTGTTCCCCGGCTTCCGGACAAAACTCCGTCCCCATCCCCGTACCTTCTTCCTCTGGCGTTTCCGCTGAAATTTCCAGACAATCTTCCACAGACAGCAGCAGATCAATTCCCGCATTCTGTATGATTGCCTCTCTTTTCTTTTCCGGAAGATCCGGTGCTATGGGAACATAAAAATTCCCACTATATACAACACCCATGAACAAAACAGGCACCCATCTGTTTCGTTCTGCAAGAACCCCTACCGGTTTTCCGGCATCGCCAAATCCTTTTTTTCTTATGTTCTGTCCTACCTTTACTGCCATATCCCGGAACGCTTTATAAGTAATCTTTCCATATTCATCTCCGACTGCCGTCCTGTCCGGGAAACAACCGGCCGCCCGTTCCAGATATTCCAGTACATTACTCATATTCCGGCACCCCTGATTTCTTTTTCTCAATTTCTTCGTGGTAAAGTTTCACTTTTGGCTCCCAGACGTTCTGATACGTCTCTTCTCCTGTTCTGACCGGAATCCCATGAACTTCTACCAGTTTTTTTCCTAAATAATCCGACAGTTTCTCTGCTCCGGAAAGATTCATATGCAGACCGCCATCATACGTATCTGTCCTGTAATCAATCCCTGCTTCTTCTGCCAGTTCCAGAAAATTGTAATACGCTATTCCATGCTCTGCCGCATACGCATCTACCTGCTGTTCCCATTCCTCATACCAGTGCGGATAAAGACTGGGAGCTTTTACAAAAATCAGTTCTATCCCTTTTTTTTCGCACAGCACACGCAGTTTTTCCAGATACTCCATGGCATACCCGGAAAACGTATAATCCGGCAGTTCTATCGGCTCCGGAATTACCGTCACCGGTTTTGTTTCTACCCGCAGAAGATACCCCTCCCAGGTTACTTTATCCCTGGAAAACAAATACTTCACATCCTCTGCCCCAAGTTCCTGCCATCTGGTATGATACCGCAGAAGAGGAAACACATATTCCCAGACTGACTCTTCTTCCAGCATGGAAGCCTGAACCGCCTTCCATTTGGAAGCAGACCACCGCATCCCATCCAGTGTCATCCGGTTATACGCCTCATTCTGCGGTTCTCCATGCATAAGAGACATAATATTGAACACAACCGCCTCCGGTGTTTCATACCGGAGTGTATCCTCCAGTAAATAATAGGACTGCCAGATTAACTGCTGGGCACTTCCCCGTACATAACTGCTGATTCCGTACCGTTCCCCCAGATAGCAGGGAGAAAACGCCTCGTACACCTCACAGTCCCCCAGAAAAATCACATCATGGATTTTTTCCGAATCATAATACTCTGCAATCATTGCCCCTTCCGGAATCCCGGACATATACTTCGGCATCAGAAGTCTTTGCAGAAACCAAAGTACCAGTACTGCAACCAGCATGGTCAGTACCAGCCTCACTCCTTTTTTCTTCATTGCATTCTCCATTTAAAACTGATTATAAATAAACTGGCTCTCCTCATATCCCTGCCCATAAGCTCCTAACAAAAGAACCGCTGTAAAAAGCAGCAGCCACAAAGCCGTCCTGACCGGATATGGCAGTTCTGACACCGTCTTTCTGACCGGCTGTTTTCTTTGAACCAGACTCACAGACAGCATTAAAACCGCACCACAAAGCAGAATTATATAATCTGCCATGGAAAGTCCCAGCCGCAGCAGACCGCCATTCCAGAGCTCCGAAAAATTATTTTCCGTAAACATCCCAAAAAACAGCCGCACCGGAATCCGGACATCCCTGTAACAGTCAAACATCCGCAGCGCACTCATAAGAACTACGGTCCGGCACACACAAAACACCGGATACCATTTCTTTTTTTCCAACGAAAAATGCTGATGACACCAGCGGTAAACCGGCGTAAGTTCCCTGGAAACAAGCAGTACCGCACAGTTTGCCAGTCCCCACACAACAAAATTCCAGCTGGCTCCATGCCAGATACCGGTACAAAACCAGACGATACTGGTTGTCAGATACACCGGCACACGCTTTCCTGCTTCTTCTCCCAGAAGTTTTCTTGATTTTTTGGAAATACGAAGCATGGTTTTGGAAACCGACAACGGATAAAACAAATAATCTTTAAACCAGCTTCCCATGGAAATATGCCAGCGGTTCCAGTATTCTTTTATGCTTTTTGAAAAAAAAGGACGCATAAAATTTTCTTTCAGCGTAATCCCCATTGCCTGCGCTATACCAACCGCAATATCAATTCCCCCGGTAAAATCAGCATACAGCTGGACGGCATAAAATATCATTGCCACACCAAAATAAATCCCCTGATACTGTTCCGGTGCAGCAAGTATTGTCTTTAATCCAATACTTATCCTGTCTGCAATCACCAGTTTTTTAAAGTATCCCCACAAAATTCTCTGCAGTCCAAAGCATACGGTTTCTGCATTCCATTCATGTCCACAGTACAGACTCCGGGACAGATCCTCATACCGGCTGATGGGACCCTGGGAGAGCTGAGGAAAAAAACCAACAAACAGTGCCAGTTTTGCATAATTTTTCTGGGCATTCTCTTTTTCGTTATATACATCAAGCAAATATCCCATGGATTGAAACGTATAAAAAGAAATCCCCAGCGGAACCAGAAACTCTGTATATGGAATTATCTTCCACTGTTCCAGCCCGGAGCATAACGCATTGATATTTCCAATAAAAAAATTGGAATATTTCAGTACAACAAAAAGCCCTATGTCTACTGCCAGGGCAATCCATAACCAGACTTTTTGTTTTCTTTTTATACTATCCTTATAAGCCTTTCTGGCTTCTTTATCCATCCCGTTCCTGTGCTCTTTTAAATAGTCTGCTTTCTGCCCGGAAAGTTTTGAAATCTTTACCGCCGCAAGATATGTACTAAACGTTGTAATACTTATATACACCAGACACATCCACCCGGCGGAAGCATACATTCCATAGCTGGCCGCCAGAAGAAACATCCATTGGAACCGTTTTGGCACACAATAATAAACTACCAGTATAAGTCCTGTAAGCAGAATAAACTCATACGATGTAAAATTCATCCTTACTCTCCATCCTCAAGCCGCTGAATCATCTTCCACAAACTTCCTGCGGAATTAAAATTTTCCGGAACGATTTCCCTTGCCGGAACCACAACATCAAAGGTATCTGCAATTTCAGAAATTATCGTTATAATATCAAAGGAATCCAGAATTTCTCCATCTACCAGACGCTCCTCCTGCTCAAAATCAACTTCCGGATGAAGTTCTGACAATATCTCCATTAACTCTTCCATTCGCTGTCTCCCAAAGTTTTTCTATCTGTTTTGTAACGGTTCCATACCTTTACCGTCAGGGTTCTTTTTACTGCATGTCCAGCACTCCGGATCTGTACTCAATGGACGTAATTGCTCCGTCTTTTACCAAAAAACAAAGCTTCATTCCGTCTTTTTCATAAACCACTGCCCCGGACTCATTTTTTCCTGTCTCTCCATATATGTTCCACAATTCCATTTCCGGCATATAAAGAGAAATTCCTTCTTTTGTTGCTATCAGATCGTCCCGGAAATAAATCCCGGAAATGTAGTCTTTTCCGTTCCGTTCATAAGTATCCAGTTCAAAACTTCCGTAATTATAAATCTTATCCAGCCCCTCAAACGCACAACTGGCTGCCTCGAAATATGAAAGTGGTTCTCCTAATGCTTTAATTACTTCTGCTGCTTCCATATCCATCGCCATACAGATTCCCTGATACTCAAATACATATCCGGATAACTGCTGTTCTTTTTCCAATGCTACTGTTGGCACTGGTGTCGATGTCAGACTAACCGGTGACCCTTTTTCTCCATTCTCCGCTGCACAGCCTGTACTTCCTGCTATTATCAGCAACAAAAGACACAGGAATTTCTGAATAACTCTTTTATTTTTCAACTCTATTCCCACTTTCCACCACAACTCTGTTTTATTATTTTATTTCCGGATAAAGCGTCCGGTCAAACAGGTGGGAATCTTTATGTGAGGAAGAATACTTCTCCAGTTCTGCATCTGTCAGCAGTAAAAATTCACTGTTATCTGCTCTTGGTGTTGTATCCAGATGATACCAGCCATCTTCCACATAAACCAGATTCCAGTAATGGGACGGATTATCTGTTGATTTTTTTATCACCAGATTAGGAATTTCCGCAAGGGTCAGCAGTTCTCTGGCAGTTGCAGCAAATACAAAGCAATCTCCTTCCTGCTCCACCAGTCCTTCATAAGCAGCCCTGACATAATTTCCTTTTTCGGATTCACTGATATACCGGATATTTTTCTTTACCCAGCGGTAAATTTTCTCTGCTTTTTCTTTATCTGTCATGGTTTCTTCCAAAATAGATTCCAATACCTCTTCTGCCTCTTTCTGCACCAGTGTCTCATCCATCCAGACAACAGGTTCCTCCAGCACATTCACTCTTGCCGGGGCACTGACTGCATTTCCGGACGTATCCGTTACGGTATACGTAACCATATAACTTCCAACTTCATCTAAATTTACGTCAGAACGTTCCACCTCCAGCTTGAGTTCTTCCTTCGTATCCGTATCATCATAATACGTTGCTGCGCTTTTATAGGAAACCGTTCCACCCACCGTTACATCAATATCTGTTACCGTCAGAACCGGCGGCACTTCATTCCGCTTTATCAACAAACGGACCGTTTCACTGACACTGTTTCCCGCCAGGTCCGATGCGATAATGGTAACCGGCTGTTCACCGACAGCCATCCAGTCCGGTTCTACTGCAAAAGCCAGTTGCACAACACCGGAATTATCTGTTGTCTGCTCCATGTCAGCAAAATCTTCCGGAGTCAGCGCTTTATTTAACCATGTCTCTGCATGATCCACCACCAGCACCGGCGCCAGAATATCTTTTATTTCCAATATGGATGAAACCTTCCGCTCATCAACCAGAAATTCCAGCTCATAACTGCCCGGCACAGAGGTATTCAGCTGTATGGTATCTGTGACATAAACTATTTCACTTCCCTCTTCCGCCAGAAAATCTTCTGCTTCCGGAAGGGGGTCATTTACATTAATCAGCACACGTTCTTTAATATTTGGAATATGCAGATAAGATACCACATTGGCAGAATTCCCTGCCATGT
>JAGBBW010000073.1 GCA_017938285.1 Lachnospiraceae bacterium | reverse complement strand
TCGCTTACGAACCAATCTGGGCTATCGGTACAGGCAAGGTTGCTACTACAGAGCAGGCAGAAGAAGTTTGTGCAGGCATTCGTGCATGCATCGGTGAGCTTTATGACGAAGCTACCGCAGCAGCTATCCGTATCCAGTACGGCGGCAGCGTTTCCGCAGCAAGTGCTCCGGAATTATTTGCCCAGGCAAATATTGATGGTGGTTTAGTTGGTGGTGCAAGCTTAAAGCCGGATTTTGGAAAGATTGTAAACTATAATAAGTAATAAAAATATTGTGCATTTTGCACAATAAAACACGTTAAATCATGACGAAAGACTATTTGTATTTGGTAGGTTTTACCATACAAATAGTCTTTTATTGTATTTTATAGAGTGTGCAATATCATTTTTGTCATCACTTTGGTATCACCTGAAATGTAAAAATAGTAACTATACTTTTTGATGGAATTTGTTTATAATATGGGGTAGTGGAAACGGGAACGTGATATATGTTGTATAAAGAGAAAAGGATGGGATAACAAATGAGAATGGAAGATATTAGAAGAATGGCATATGACATTATTGAAAAAGGCAGTGTCGAAAATGATTTTATTGAATATAAAAAATCTGCCACGTTCAAAGACAAAATTTTGAAAACCGTGTGTGCCTTTGCAAATAATTTTATGAATCGGGAGATTGGTTTATTATTTATTGGAATAGAAGAAGTGGATGATGCCAGTACAGGTGAAAAAGCAGTTCCGAAAAGACCAATTTTCGGAATTGAGGAAGCATTGATAGAAACTACAGAAAACTCTTTAAAGCAATTGTTGTCTAATATTCATCCTAAGGTCAATTATCAGCTGATTACAGATCAAATTGATGATAGATATTATCTTGTAATTGCGGTAGAACCGGGAAGCTCCGGACCTTATCAGACAAGTGAAAAGGCTGAAAAAGATAAGGATATTCAGTTGAAAGCAGGACGATATATTCGTGTAAAAAGAGATAGTATTCTTCCGAATTTTAAGGAAGAATATGAGTTATTGCGCAAATTTTCCCGTGATGTGTTCAGTTCCAATTTGAACGAAACAGCAACATTAGATGATTTAAGCTACGAATATATGAAGGAGTATCTGGTTGCCACAAATGCTAGAGAAGATATCAGGAATCAGTCTAAATTGGATATGGCAAAAAGCATGGGATTAATCAGCGAGAGTGAATATGGCGGATATCGTGCTAAAAATTTTGCAGTGTTAATGTTCTCTGAAAAGCCAGACAAATTTATTCCATATGCACATGTTGAAATAATCAGGGAAGCAATCGGAACTGATAAAATGGAGGCAAAGATATTTGACGGTCCGATTTGGATGCAGGCAAAGCAGGTAAGTCGCTATTTCAAAGATAACATCATGGCTTCCTATACGATAAGAGATAAGGAAACAATAGAACACAGGATTGTATATAACTGGCCTCTTACTGCATTTGAAGAACTGGCAACGAACTGTATTTTACACAAACAATATGAGTCACCAAATTATATCGGTATTTATGTGTATGATGACAGAATTACGTTTGTGAATCACAATCGTCCGATTCCGCCGGTTACTATTGAGGCAATGAATAAGGAACGCCGGTTTGATGAACGTCGCTATTTAAATCCGGAATTAAAAGAAATGTTCTTTGCGCTTGATTTAATTGAGTCATATGGTTCGGGTATTCGTAGAGCAAAAGATGCGTTAGTAGAAAATCATTCGCCGGAACTACAGTTTCTTCCTGATAATGATATTGATGATTATACAATGGCGGTACTGCGAATTAATGAAGAATTTGCAGTAGTTCGTGAGGAAGAACAAAAGAAATTGGATGCGACCAAAGAAATTACCAAAGAAATTACCAAAGAAATTACCAAAGAAATTAAGCAATTGATGAGAGAGAATCCAATGATTAGCGCTGATGAAATGGCGGAGAAGTTAAAAGTAAAATCTGAAGCAGTACGTTACCGAATCAAATTGATGAAAAAAGCAGGAGAAATAATTCGAAAAGGTTCTACTAAAGCAGGTGAATGGGAAGTTATTGATTAGCGGTATAGTGGAAATGTAATGGAAAAATAATTATATAAATATTAGAGAAGATATGGAGGAATATTCCATGAAAGGTACAGAAACAAAATTAGTTAAATATATGTCCGGCTCGGACAAGCGTTTCGTGATTCCGGTATATCAGCGCAATTATGACTGGAAGATGGAAAACTGCAAACAATTATATGATGATTTAGTAAAACTTATAAAAAATAGCAGACCATCGCATTTTTTTGGAAGCATCGTATCGGTATATGATTTTGAAGGCATTAATGAAGAATACCTGGTAATTGACGGACAGCAGCGTCTTACTACTGTATCTTTATTGTTCCTGGCTATGTATAATTTACTCGAACAGAAAATTCTTGTATCTGAAGATTCACAATTGAGCCAAAAAATATATAAAGGCTATTTGATTGATGAATGGAAACCAAAGGATACAAGAATTAAGTTGAAGCCTGTTAAAAATGATTCTTATGCATATGGAAAATTGTTTGATGATAAAATGGAGCATGTTGGTGAGTCGAATTTAACAATCAACTATAATTATTTTTACGCTCGTATACAAAAAGAAGAGGTAACTATAGATGAATTGTATAGTGCAATATGTAGGTTGGAGATAATCAGCATAACCTTGAATCCTGATGATAACCCACAGCTGATTTTTGAAAGTCTCAATTCAACAGGTCTTGCTTTAAGTGAAGGTGATAAGATTCGAAACTTCATACTCATGGGTCTGCCTGCCAAAAAGCAGGAGGAGTATTATGAGAAGTATTGGAACAAGATAGAAGTAAATACTAATTATGATGTAAGTCTGTTTATCAGGGATTATTTAAGTGTAAAACAGAAAGCAATTCCATCTTTGAATAAAGTTTATTTTACATTTAAAATCTATGTTGATGATAACGAACTGAAAGTAGAACTGTTATTAAAAGAATTGCTTGACTATTCCAAATTATATAAGATGCTTTTAGATGGAAAAACAAGTAGTCGGGCGTTGAACGCTTGTATATATAGGTTGAATCGCTTGGAAACCACAGTTACCAGACCGTTTTTCTTAGATGTACTGAGATTAAAAGAATCAGAAGAAATTACGATGGATGATGTGGTAGAGATATTTGTTGTAATAGAAAGTTTTTTGTTTAGAAGAACTATTTGTGACTTGCCTACAAGTAGCTTAAATAAAATCTTTTTATTCCTACATAGGGAAATTTTGCGATATGATGGTACCGTGTCAGATTATGTGGCTAAAATGAAATATGCGTTACTTGTTAAAAAAGAGAAAGCCCGTTTTCCAGATGATGAAGAATTTCTTGAAAATTTTGAAACCAAGCAGATTTATTTTATGAATAGCAAAAATAAATTGTATTTGTTGGAACGCTTGGAAAATCAAGGAACCAAAGAAGATAAGGATGTTTATAGACATTTTGATAGCGGAGATTACTCTATTGAACACATTATGCCTCAACATTTATCTCAAACATGGAAGGAAAGTCTTGGAACTGAGTATGAGACCATTCATGACACGTGGTTACATCGCATTGCAAATTTGACAATTACTGCATACAATTCAAAATATAGTAATGAAGTTTTCACCAAAAAGCGTGATATGGAAAACGGTTTCAGGGATAGTGGATTGAGAATGAATCAGGTCATTGGTCAGGAAGAAAACTGGGGGCTATCAGAACTGGAAAAGAGGAATGAGAATTTAAAGAAGCAGGCATTAAAAATTTGGTCAATGCCTGTAACTGTCTTCAAACCGGTAGAGAAACAATTAGATATTTATTCTTTGGATGATGAGGTTAATTTGACGGGACGAATGATTGCAAAGTTTGCTTTTAGAGATACGGAATATATCGTGGTGAGCTGGGTGGAAATGTATCAGAAGGTATTACAGATTCTTCATGAGGGAGATAAATCAGTATTAACAAGGCTTGCAGGAATTAGAGATGATTCAGTAGACCTTTCTGTTCATGTAAGTTATGATAAAACCGATTTTCAGAGCAGTGTTGATATTGCTGATGGGATTTATATGTGGGCAAGAACCAGTACAGCGTACAAAATATCGCTTTTGAGGAGATTCTTTGCCTTATATGGAGTAGCTGAGGATGAGCTTGTTTTTTATCTTAAGAATGAAAGTGATTCTGATGAAGAAGAGATTAGTGGAACACGTTTTGAGAGAAGACGCAAGTATTGGACCTTTGCTTTAGAACATATTCATGCAGCACATGGTAACGGTAGTTTCAGCAACGTGACAACATCTAAAGAAAATTGGATTTTTGGATTTATTGGTTACGGCGGAGTGGTTCTCAGTTGTGTTGCTAATCAAGATTCAGCAAGGGTGGAATTTTATATTGCAACCTCGGATAAAGAAAAAAATAAAAAAATATTTGATTATATGTACTCATTCAAAAATGATATCGAAGAACAGTTAGGAATTAATTTAACCTGGAATCGTTGTGATGATATTAAGGCATCTAGAATATTTATTGAGAATACCGGACTTGGTATCATTAATGATGTTGATTGGTTGCAAATGGCTAAGTATCATGCAGAATGGAGCAAAAAGTTTTATGATGTATTTGTGCCATATATGAACAAGTATATGGGATAAAATATAAAGATATTACTGAATCTGAAAAGGAGTGATTTTATATGGGAAATACAGCAAACAACACTAATAAATCAAGGAGGGTGACAATCTTTTAACCCTTCACACAAAATGGAGGAAAAAATGTATAACGAAAAAGATATTATTTCTAAGTGGAATTCAGAAATGTATGATTGCTATGAAACAGAGACGGATGATGTGGATTTTGCATTATCAGTTATTGGTTTGGAACCGAAACGTATTTTAGAAATTGCCTGTGGTAGTGGGCGCTTTCTTGTACCTATGGCAAAGGCGGGACACGATATTACTGGGCTTGATTTTGATGAACATATGTTAAATAGAATATCAGCCAAAATATCAGATTCTCAAAATATTCACTGGCATAAGGCGGATGTTATCAACGATGTATGGGGAAACGGATTTGATATAGTGCTGCTGGCGGCTAATTTTCTGTCCAATATAGTGTCAGATATGGATTATAAGCAGGCACAGGAATTGATGATTCAAAAGGCGGCGGGTGCTCTGGTTTCCGGTGGTCATGTTTTGATTGATTACGCACATACCTTTCATCCTGAGAAATGGTTTAATAACCCTGCTCCGAATGTTGTATGGCAGGGAACCGATAGTGAGGGAAACTTCGGGAAAATGGTATTGCTGAATAGCACCTTTGATTCAAATAGCGGTATTATACAATGTATCCGCAGATTTGAAATGGTACTGGCAGACAGAAGCAGTCTTGTTCAGGAGTTACCAACCAGAAAGCACTTTGCATCGATTGAACAGGTTCGTACATGGTTAGAACGTGCCGGATTTGTTATCGAACAGGAATGGGGCGATTATCAGGGAAATCCAATTAGCGAAAGTACAAATAGGGCAATTATTTGGGCAAAGAAGAAATGATTCTCTATAGGAATGAGGATTAAAAGGTTTAGGTTGTGTTATGTAATGTGTGTGATATTACTTGAATGGATTCTTCCGTAGATATAATCAGGTACATTTGGGGAAGTCACAGGTTGTGGCTTCCCCTTTGCTTTGTACAGAATTCTGCATAAAGTTTATCCTTCGTTAATTGACGCAATGCTGCATTAGGAGTACAATGACATTATATGAAACAAAATAAAAAGGAAGAGATGACATGGAAGAATCAAGAGAAAAAAGACTTGGGACAGCACCGTTGGGAAAGCTTATTTTCCAACTGGCCCTGCCCGGAATTGCAGCCCAGCTGATTAATGTATTGTACAACATGGTAGACCGCATGTATATTGGTCACATTCCAGAGGCAGGAGCTACTGCACTGACAGGTCTTGGTGTGTGCCTGCCGATTATTGTGCTGATTTCTGCGTTTAGTGCCTTTGCTGGCATGGGTGGTGCTCCACTGGCGGCAATTCAGCTTGGAAAAGGAGATAAGGGACGGGCAGAAAAGATTTTAGGCAATGCGGCAATGCTGCTGGTTACCTGCTCGATTGTCCTGACAATATTGTTCAGTATTTTTAAAGAGCCGATTTTGTACGCCTTTGGTGCCAGTGACGAAACCATTGGCTATGCGCTGGATTATATCAATATTTATCTGGTGGGAACCATTGCGGTACAGCTGGCCCTGGGTCTGAATACGTATATCAGTTGTCAGGGAAATGCGAAGGTTGCCATGTGTTCTGTGCTGATTGGTGCGGTATTGAATATTGTGCTGGACCCGGTTTTCATATTTGCTTTGAATATGGGAGTGAAGGGGGCAGCCCTTGCCACAATTATTTCCCAGGCAGTCAGTGCAGTCTGGGTTGTTGGTTTCCTGGTTTCAAAAAAATCGGTTATCCGGATTAGGAAGGAAAATTTAAAACCGGACTGGAAGATTATTGGTCCAATTTGTGCCCTTGGTATTTCGCCATTTGTCATGCAGTCTACAGAAGCACTGGTGACTATTGTATTAAACAATGGCCTGCAGAAATATGGCGGTGACCTGTATGTTGGTTCACTGACGATTTTACAGAGTGTTATGCAGCTGATAGTTGTTCCGGTCAACGGTATGACCCAGGGCGTGCAGCCGGTGATTAGTTATAATTATGGTGCCGGGAAGTTTGACCGGGTAAAAAAGACCTTCAAAATTGTGCTGATAGCAGATTTGATGGTAACGGTAATTGCCTGTCTGCTGACCCGGTTTATTCCGGGCGTGTTTGCTTCTGTTTTCACGGACGAGGCACCATTGATTGCTTTGGTAGAACAGGTCATGCCGGTATTCTTTTCCGGAATCTGGATTTTTGGTGTGCAGATGGCGTGCCAGAGTACATTCATGGGTATGGGACAGGCGAAGGTGTCTTTATTTCTTGCCTTGCTTCGTAAAGTAATTCTGCTGATTCCGCTGGCGTTGATTCTGCCAAAGTTCTTTGGTGTGGATGGAATTTATTATGCAGAGCCGGTAGCGGATATTGCGGCAGCGGTAACGACAGGAGTAGTATTTCTGCTGATGAGTAGAAAATTGTTAAAGGGAAAAATGATTGATAAATAAAATTATATGGGGACACGCACTAAGGAAGCATTGAATTAATCAGTGCTTCCTTAGAATATGTCAGGTTTTTACAGCCCGATTCCTAGTTAAGTAAATGGAATCGGGCTTTTTTTGCGCTAAAAAACAGGAAGAAAGCGCTTTCAATCCGAAATTGTGCAAAATGCTCAAAAAAAATTTAAAAAAATTTATTGCAAACGATTGCAATATCAAAAATAGTGTGCTATAATCAAGTCGAAATTGATGGTTAGTAATATATTTACCTTAATAGACGTTACAACATTAGTAAATACCAACAATAATAAAGTTAATAAAAACAACTGGATTATGTGCAAAATAAGAAAGACGATTATGAGGAGAAAGTTATGAAGAAGAAAAAGGGAATGGTGTTATGTATTATGGTGGGATTAATGCTATTGACAGCATGTACAGAAAAACAGGATACAGGGCAGAAAAATACAGGACAACAGGTTGATAGTGTGCAGGAAGAATCATTATCCGGTCTGGAAGGTCAGGCAGGAAATGTGGAAAAAACTACCGAACCGGAAAAACTACAGGGGCAGGTGGAAGAATCCATATATGCGGCAGGAGTGACGCAGCAGCAGCTTTTTCAGAATGATTTTACAATTTATTTTGTGAATTGTGGAACGAAAAATACAACAGAAATAACAGACCAGGATGTTATGGGACTGTATCAGACAGTTACTGACCAGAGCTTTGGAGAAGATACTGGAACGAAGCGGCAGTGGGGCTATCAGAACCCGGAATATATGACAGCAGTCGGAGATGTAGGCGCTGCTGATAAGATATCGGTTTCCTGGGAAGTTAATGCCAATGCAGAATATACAGAAGAGACCGGCTTTTATTATGACTTTGAAGTGCCGAAAGGAAACTACGAAATTATCTGCGGATTTCATGATCCGTTCAGCACGAGAAAAGTTGATATCTGTGTGGAAGAGGAATGTCTTGTTTCACAGGGGAAAATATTCAAATACGAAACGACAGAGCTTGTATGTACACAAACGGTTACAGACGGAATTTTGAACCTTTGTGTAAAAAATGAAAATCGTGGAAAAGATTCCATGAAAAATCCAATACTGTCTTATATCATTATAAAGGCAGTACCGGAGTATGACAGGGAACTTTTACAATGCCTGTTGGATGAACAGGAAATAATTATGGAAGAAAGGAAGAAATACACACAGAACTCAATGAGTGTATTGGAAAGCGAGGTTATCAAAACGATGGAAACAATGGAAAAGACAGTGGCAGACAGTACGGAATATAAAGAGAGGTACATGGCACTGGAAAAAGCGGGAGAATCTCTGGAACTGGCAGCTATCCGGCCGGGAGATGTCTGGAAGGATGTGGATGGTACATTGATTCAGGCTCATGGAGGTCACATTCAGAAGCTGAAGGTTATGGATCCGGAAAGTGGAGAACTGGTAGAAAAATGGTGGTGGGTTGGAGAAGACAAGACCTATGGCTATCGCGGCGGCATTAATGCCTATAGTTCCACGGACCTGATTAACTGGGTTTTTGAAGGGACTGTAATGCGCAATGTTTCCAGCAGGGAACAGTTGGAAACAGAACCGTATTTTATTGATTTGTATGGTGATTATTCAGAAGAACAGTTAGACCGGGTATATGAGTGTATAAATGATACAACCTCTGTGATAGAGCGTCCTAAAATGATTTATAACGAAAAGACTGGAAAGTATATTATCTGGTTTCATGCAGACGGACCAACAGCAACAAGCAGCGCAAATTATGCGGCGGCATCTGCAGGGGTTGCAGTCAGTGATTCTCCGACAGGACCGTTTAAATTCATTGACAGATATCGTCTGAATACCTGTCCGGAGAATCAGAAAGATTTTTATCCAAAGAGTAAAGGTATGGCGCGTGATATGAATCTGTTTATTGATGATGATGGAACAGCGTATATCATTTATTCCAGTGAAGAAAACCTGACATTGTATATTTCAAAATTAAATGAAGAATATACCTATCTGGCAACAGCACCGGAGAACGCCGTATACGGCGAAGATTTTATCCGTATTTTTCCTGGAGCACAACGTGAAGCACCGGCTATGTTTAAGCGGGATGGAAAGTATTATCTGATGACTTCTGCCTGCACCGGCTGGGCACCAAATCCTGCAAAATACGCTATGGCGGATTCTGTTTTTGGTACGTGGACAGATATGGGGGATCCCTGTGTGGATGATATCAGCAGAACGACATTTTATTCCCAGAGTACCTGTATTTTCTGTTATGACGAAGAAAAAGACTATTATATTTACATGGGTGACCGCTGGAACAGTGACGACCTGGCAAATTCCAGATATATCTGGCTTCCAATCTCCTTTGATGAGGAAGGTCACATGAATATTTCCTATCAGGAGGAATGGCTGTTGCCACAAATCGAAATGGAGGATTAACATGAAAAAGAGATCACGGTGGAAAAAATATATGGCAGGTTTGCTATGCTTTTCAGTACTGGCTTCTCCTGTACAGATTACAGCCAGAGCAGAAGCGGAAGAAACCGCAACAGAATATGACCCGTTTTCGATTATTTATGACGCAATGGAATATGAGGATTATCTGGAGTCGCATAAAAATGCCGGGTATCCAATACAGGAAATTGTTATTGAAGGTGGCAGTTTTCTGGAAGCGCCGGAAGGAACCGTAGTGCTTGGCAGTTATGAAGGGTATACCGGAAATGCGGTCCTTACACCGGAAGAAGGAGATGTCACATGGGAAGTGGAGATTCCGGAGAGTGGATTTTATAACATTGAACTTACATATTATCCAACAGAGGGAAAAAATAATACGATAGAGCGTGCGTTGTACATCAATGGTGAGATACCATTTCAGGGAGCACAGTATCTGGAGTTTTCCCGTGTCTGGGAGGATGAAACCGGAATTTATCTGGATTCCAGAGATAACGAGGTCCGTCCAAAGCAGATAGAAGCACCCGAGTGGAGAAGTGCCTATGCTATGGACAGTAATGGTTTTTATACCAGGGCGTATCAGTTTTATTTTGAAAAAGGAAGCAGCCGTATTACACTTTCGGCGGCCAAAGAACCGGTGATTATTGGTAATCTGACATTAAAGCAGCAGGAAACACTGCCCTCCTATGAAGAGTATCTGGAAGGATGGAAAGCAGCCGGTGCAGAAGATGCACAGACAGAAAATATTAAAATTCAGGGAGAAGCTGCAGCGTATAAATCGGATTCTACCCTGTATCCGGTAACGGACCGTACTTCTCCGCTGACAGAACCGGCCAGCGCCAGAAAACTTTGTCTGAATACGATTGGTGGAACAAACTGGTCGCAGATTGGACAATGGATCAGCTGGGAAGTAGAAGTTCCGGAGGATGGTCTGTATGAAATTGATATTAAGTACCGTCAGAATACAAAACAGGGGGTAACTGTTTCCAGGGCACTTGCCATTGATGGTGAGGTTCCATTTGAAGAAGCAAGGGAGCTGTATTTCCTGTATAAGAATGACTGGTGTATGCTGACTCCGGGAAATGGGGACGAAGCCTACCGGTTTTATATGACAGCCGGTACCCATACGATTACACTGGAGGTTACACTGGGTCAGGAACTTTCAGAAATACTCCGTATGACGGATGAGTCGGTATATGAATTGAACCGGGCCTACCGCCTGCTTTTGATGGTAATCGGAAGTTCACCGGATACCATGAGAGATTACCAGCTGGAAAAGAAAACACCGGAAGCCTTGCAGATTCTTGCTGAACAGTATGAGGCAGTACAGGAGATTTCAAAAAAGCTGGAAAGCTATTCCAAAGGCTCGAAGGGCAGCGATGGTGCTGCTATTGACAATCTGCTTAACCAGCTTGCCAGAATGTCAAAAGAACCGGAAACCATAGCAAAGCAGTGGGGGTCTTTTAAAGATAATATTGTTGCGTTAAGTTCCTGGGCGCTGGGTATGAAAGAACAGCCACTGGAAATTGATTACATCATTGTTGCCTCACCAGGAGCAGAACTTCCGAAGGTAGAAGCGAACTTTTTTCAGAAGCTGTGGCATGAAATTGTAAAATTCTTTGCCAGCTTTGTAGAAGATTATGACAGTATTGGTGAAGTATATGCGGATGCAATCGAAGTATGGATACTGGCGGATGCCGGAAGCGTGTCCAGTGTTTCCGGAAGCGGCCGTGACCAGGCAAATATTATTAAAACCATGGTAGATAACTATTTTGTTCCGGAGACGGGAATTCCAGTCAACATAAAACTGGTAAATAAAGATGTATTGTTATCTGCAACTCTGGCAGGTACAGGACCGGATGTGGCATTGAATGTTGCCGGAAAAGAACCTGTGAACTATGCGCTCCGAAATGCAGTAGCGGATCTGACACAGTTTGAGGATTATGAAGAAGTGACGACATGGTTTCATGAAGAAGCCATGACCCAGTTTACCTATGATGGTGGTGTATATGCCCTGCCACAGACGATGTCGTTCCATGTTATGTTTTACCGGGCAGATATATTAAAAGAACTTGGTGCCAAAGTACCAACGAACTGGGATGAGTTTTATGAGACACTTGCCATTATCCAGAAGAACAATATGAATGTCGGAGTCTTTCCGGATTATACGACGTATGCGATGTTTTTATATCAGCATGGCGGAGAATTCTATGCGGAGGAAGGAAAGAGGAGTGGTCTGGATTCGGAAGAAGCAATTGCAGCATTTCAGATGTGGAGCGGAAATTATGCAAACTACCGTATGCCGATTACATTTGACTTTGCAAACCGCTTCCGTACAGGTGAAATGCCTTTGGCGATTGGTGATTACACCAATTACAACTATCTGACAGTATTTGCACCGGAAATAAAAGGTTTATGGGGATTCACTGTAGTTCCGGCATATGTGGATGAAAATGGGAATGAAAACCGTTCGGTATCCGCATGGGAAACGGCCTCCATTATTATGGAAACTTCGGATCAGAAAGAAAACGCATGGGAGTTTTTGAAGTGGTGGATGAGTGCAGAAACACAATCCAATTATGGCAATGATATTGAGAATGTCCTTGGTGTAGCGGGACGTGTGGCAACCGCAAACCTGGAAGCACTGGAGAGTCTTCCGTGGTCCAGTAATGACTATGGCCAGCTCAAAGCCCAGATGGAATGGGTGAAAGCAATTCCGGAAGTGCCGGGAGGGTATTTTACGGAAAGAAATATTAAGTTTGCATTTTATACCGTCTATAATTCCCAGGAGGATGCAAGAGAAACATTGGAGAATTATGTAAAGACCATTAACAATGAGATTGAAAACAAACGAAAAGAATTCAATCTGGAATTAGATTAGGAGGGAGCATGAACGAAATTCAAAAAAAGTCTGTAAAAAAAGAACCTTTTCTGCCGTTAATGTTCCGCTACCTTGGGAGAAAACTGAAAAGGCTGGGGAAAGAGATGGCCAATCATAAAGTGTCCTATCTTTTTATCGCACCATTCTGTATTTTGTTTATTGTGTTTTATCTGGTGCCGGTAATTTCCTCCATTTGCCTGAGTTTTACTTACTTTAATGTGTTGGAAACACCGAGATTTGTGGGCTGGCAGAATTACATCAATCTGTTTTTTGCGGATGAAGTGTTCCTTACTGCTGTAAAGAATACATTCCTGTTTGCTGTCATTACTGGTCCGGTAGGGTATTTCCTTGCATTATTTATCGCATGGATGATTAATGATTTAAAGCCTAAGGTAAGAGCAGTTATGACACTGATTTTCTACGCACCAACCATTTCCGGTCAGGCTTATGTTATCTGGAAGTTTATCTTTTCCAGTGACTCTTATGGTCTGGCAAATGGCTGGCTGATGAAACTTGGTTTTTTGTATGAACCGATTTTATGGTTTGAGGATGGAACTTATATAGCACCAATTCTGATTATTGTCGTACTCTGGATGAGTATGGGTACCGGTTTCCTTTCATTTATCGCCGGTCTGCAGAATGTAGACCGTGCCTTGTATGAGGCAGGTTATGTGGATGGTGTAACGAATCGTTTTCAGGAACTGTGGTATATTACGCTTCCTTCCATGAAACCGCAGCTTTTATTTGGTGCGGTAATGACGATTACCTCCTCTTTTGGAATACACGACCAGTTAGCAGCACTGGCAGGTTTTCCAAGTGTGGATTATGCAGCACATACCGTAGTATCCCATCTGATTGACTATGGTACAATCCGGTTTGAAATGGGATATGCGTCAGCGATTGCAACACTGCTTTTCGCAGTCATGATTCTTTGTAATAAAGCAGTTCAATTTCTGCTGAGAAAGGTAGGAAATTGAGTATGGCATTGTGGAAGAAAAAACATAAAAAAAGAGTAAAGCCAAATCATTCCAAAGGTGGAGATATCGCCAGTATAGTTATCTTATTGATTATGGGTACATTTACGGCGTTGCCGCTGATTCTGTCATTCAGTAATGCATTGAAGCCGACAGAAGAACTGTTCGTATTCCCACCAAGATTTTTTGTAAGAGACCCATCGTTGGATAATTTTCATGATGTGTTTGTATTGATGGGTCAGTCCTGGGTTACGTTTTCCAGATATATTTTCAATACCGTCTTTATTACAGTGTTTGGTACTGCGGGACATCTGGTGATTGCCAGTCTGTGTGCGTATGCACTGGCAAAGCATAAGTTCCCTGGAAGAAATCTGGTGTTCGGAGTTATTGTAACAGCATTGATGTTTTCCGGGCATGTAACGGCCATTCCGAACTATTTAATTATGACAAAGCTTGGATGGCTGGATAATTACCTTGCACTGATAGTACCTGCACTGGCAAAACCGCTGGGACTGTTTCTGATGAAACAGTTTATGGAGCAGATTCCGGATACCCTTCTGGAAGCAGCCAGAATTGATGGTTCCAGGGAGTTTGCAGTATTCTGGAAGATTGCGATGCCGCAGGTAAAACCAGCCTGGCTGACACTGATTATTTTCTGTTTCCAGGATTTATGGAATATGCAGGGAGCAAATTATATTTACAGTGAAGAATTAAAAACATTACCGTATGCGTTGTCACAGATTTCTGCTGGTGGTATTGCCCGTGCAGGTGCTACGGCAGCAGTAACAGTGATTATGATGATTGTTCCTATAGTGATATTTATTATTAGCCAGAGCAACATCATTGAAACAATGGCATCATCAGGTATTAAGGAATAGGGGGAACTGCAATGAAGAAAAGAATATTCTGTACAGCAAAACGTATGGCAGCTCTCGCTATGCTGACAATGGTTCTGACAGTCGGAAGTGCACCGGCGGCACAGACGGTATATGCGGATATGCCATACGATACCTACAGTTATAATTACTGGACAGAGGATGTGATACAGCCACATGCCTATTTGTACACAGGGTCTCTTTCCGCAGATGATTTTCAGACAAAACTGAATTATCCGGAGGATATGTTTCTGACAGAAGAGGCAGTTTATGTGGCAGATACAGGAAACTCCCGTGTACTGAAGCTGTCTTTGACCGGTAAGGTTCTGATGGAGTGGAATACGGCCGGTGGAGAGGAAGACCGGCTATCAAAGCCTCAGGGAATTTTTGTTACAGAGGAAGGGCATCTTTATGTTGCGGACTCCGGAAATGGCAGGATTGTAGAATATGACGCAGAAGGAGCGTTTTTAAGAAGTATTGGACGTCCGGTGACAGACCTGATTGACAGCAACCAGATGTACACACCGGTCAAACTGGTGGTAGATAAAGCAGGCCGTATCTATGTTACAGCGTATGGTATCAATATGGGTCTGTTGGAGTTCAGCAAAGAGGGTGTGTTCCAGGGTTTTATGGGTGCTGCTGAGGTATCCGTAAATCCACTGGAGTATATCTGGAAAAATTACTTCTCAACAGAAGAGCAGAAAAAGAGGATGGAAACCATTGTTCCTACAGAATACAGCAATCTGTTTCTGGATAAGGAAGGGTTTATTTACGCCACGATCAGTAATCTGGATGAAGAAGGGTATCTTTCCGGTGCAGACGCAATCCGGCGTCTGAATCCGACAGGAACAGATATTTTAAGAAGACTGGGCAATTACAATATTATCGGTGATTTATACAATTCCTCAGAGGATGCAGAGTGGTCTGTGTTCCGGGATGTATGCGCAACCGGATATGGCTGCTACTTCATTCTGGATTCTGCAGGAGGAAAGGTATTTGCCTATGATTATGATGGTAATTCCTTGTTTATCTTTGGTGATAAAGGAAACCGGGAAGGAACCATGAGACTTCCGGCAGCCATAGGAACAAACCGGGATGCCAGCATCATTTATGTACTGGATTCCCAGCTTGGGGAAATTATGCAGTTTGAAATTACGGAATACGGCAGCCATTTTTTGGGCGCAATGGAAAAGAACAACCGGGGAGATTCCCAGGGAGCATATGAAGAGTGGCAGGAAGTATTGAAGCAGAACAGTAACTGCGAACTTGCCTACATTGGTCTTGGAAAGACGTTTCTGAAGGAAGGCAGTTACAAAAAAGCCATGGAGTATTTTGAACTTGGAAACAGCAAAAAGTATTATTCCACTGCATTTTATTACTACCGGAAAGAAATCATGCAGGATTATTTCTCCAAGGCAATGGGGCTGGTAGGTGTAATTATTCTGGTAACAGGTACTGTAATTGGAGTAAAGAAATTTCGAAGATGGGCAGGTGAAGTCAGATGCGTTATGGAAAAACAATAAAATATGCGTTTCATGTTATCTTTCATCCATTTGATGGATTCTGGGATTTAAAGAGAGAACAGAGAGGAAGTCTTGCTGCTGCACTGACTTTTGTGGCGCTGACCATTATTACACTGACTCTGGAAAAGCAGAAGACGGCATTCTTATTTAATCCGTATCGTCTGGACCGTATCAATGTTATGGTGGATGTTATTACCGTCCTTTTGTTGTATGTGCTCTGGTGTGTGGCAAACTGGTGCCTGACATCCCTGATGGATGGAGAAGGGAAATTAAAGGATATCGCGATTGCGACAGGATATGCTTTGTTTCCGGTTATTCTGCTTCGTCTTCCAATGATTCTTATCAGCTATATGCTGACCAGTGGAGAAGGCAGTTTTTACGATGTGATAGGTGTTGTCAGTTATCTGTGGGCAGGAGCTCTTCTGATACTTGGAACCATGATTACACATCAGTATTCGGTAAAGAAAACACTGCTGACCTGCATTTGTACGATTGTCGGTATGGGAATTATCATGTTTATCGGATTATTGTTTTTTAATGTAATCCAGCAGATGATGACCTTTGTTTCAACTATTTATGAAGAAATCCGGTTTCGTTAGCAGAGCTGGTGAGCCGCGAAAGCGGCAGAATGAGAGGGAATATGACTAAGAGGAAAATGTTAATAATGATTAGCCCTGTTATCTGCATTCTTTTGCTGGTAGGGATACTTCTTCTGAATGGCAGTCCGCTGACCGGAAGCAAAACAACAGGAGAAAAGCCGGAAACCAGCTGCGATATCCCGGATGATTTTTCAAAAGAATGTGAAACAATGGCCAAAGAACTGGAAATGACACTGGCAGCAGAAAATGACAGTCTGGCACTGTTTTTCCGGGAAAAAGATGCAGCGGCAGCAATTTATCACAAAGAGGATGGAACCATATATTATACCAATCCTCCGGAGGCAGAAGAGGATACCTTTGCTTCCACTTATTATCAGAAGAAAATGATGGCACAGTTTAATATCAGTTATTATAACGAATATGTGCAGCTTCTGGAAATGGACAGTTATACAGATTCGGTGGCAGAAGGACAGTTTGCTTTTGAGTATACGCCATCCGGTGTCAGAATAGTATATACACTGGGTGAAACAGCAACAAAAATTGTCATTCCGACTGCAATCAGTGAAGAGCGGTTTTTAAGTTATGTTGGACAGATGGAAGAAAAAATCCAGAAAAAAATCAAAAGAAATTATACGTATCTGGATAAGGAACAAATGAGTGATTCTGAATTAAAAGAGCAGTTGGAACTGTATCCGGGACTGGAATTGCACAACCTGTATATTCTGAAGTCAGGAACCAAGGATTACCTTAGGGAAGAAATGATGGAATACTTTACTGCGGCGGGATATACAGCAGAAGAGATGGTAGCAGATATGGAAGAAAACTGCGGAGAAACTTCCTCTAATAAGCCATGGTTCCAGATTACCCTGGAGTATCGTCTGGAGGATGACAATTTTGTAGCAGAGATTGACCCGGCTACAATTACCTACAACACGGATGGTTTTTATCTGGTGGATGTGGAACTGCTTCCGTATTTCGGGGCGGCAAATACAGAGCAGGAGGGTTACCTGTTTGTGCCGGACGGAAGTGGAGCATTGATTTATCTGAACAATGGGAAAAACACAGTATCCAGCTATAATTCTAAAGTATACGGACAGGATAGGACACTGACCTCCATGAACCAATGGAAGGGTGATATGGAAGATTCCCTGTCGGTCAAGATGCCGGTGTTTGGATTAAAGGCGGATGAAACAGCATGGATGGCAGTGATTGAGCAGGGTGATGCCTATGCGGATATTTCTGCGGATGTATCTGGAAGAACAACTTCGTATAATCATGTTTATGCCGGATTTTCTTATCTGACCTGTGGAGCAATTTCTCTTGGTGATATTGTAGGTGCCAACAGCTTTTATATGTATTCCCGACCGGAGTTTACAGAAAATTATACATTGCGTTATTTCTTTCTCTGCGGAGAAGAAGCAGACTATTCCGGTATGGCCTCCTGTTACCAGCAGTATCTGGAAAAGGAAGGAAAACTGGTAAAGAAAGAGCTTCCGACAGAGGCACCATTTTATGTGGAATATATTGGTGCTATTGACAAACTGGAATCACTGATGGGTATTAAGTACAGTGCTGTTGTGCCTCTGACTACCTATACTCAGGCGGCAGAAATTACAGAACTGCTGATTGACAGAGGGGTAGAAAATATTAAGGTTCTCTATTCCGGCTGGGCAGATGGTGGTCTGGAAGGGTCTGCTATGGCAAAACCTTCGGAAGAAAGGAAGGTAGCAAAGGGTGGTATGGATCTGGAAGAATATACAGAACGGATGAAAAACAGTGGCATAACGGTATACCCGACAGCAGAATTTCAGTATGTATACCAGGATGCCATGCAGGATGGTTATTCTGCACAGAGCCATGCGCCAAGATACTTTGACAGAAGTATTATTAAATCCGGTGAGTATCTGACAGCTAATGGTTACATGAAAGAAAAAGACATAAAAATGATTAGTCCGTTTTATGCGGAAAGCATTGCAGAGCAGACGGCGGAGTACTTAAAGAAGGCAGGTGTTTCTGCTATTGGTCTGGGTAGTCTCTCCAGTAATCTGTATTCGGATTATAATGGAGAAACGTATACCGACAGACAACTGGCAGCAGTTAGAAATGCAGCGGCAGCAGCTCTTCTGAAAACAGAACTGAATGGTGGTGTACTTGCAGAAAATGCCAATGCTTATGTGCTTCCGTATGTAACAGATGTAGTGCATGTGCCGATGGATTCCAATCATTTGCGGATGATTGACGAAGAGATTCCGTTCTACTCTATGGTTCTGAAAGGCTACGTGGAATATGCCGGAGAAGCCTGGAATATGAGTGATGATTATCGTACCCAATTGTTAAAGAGCGTAGAGTCTGGTGCAGGTGTGTATTTCTGCTGGATTTACGAAGAGAATTCTATATTGAAGGATACGGATTATGATGATTTTTATTCTGTAAATTATACCGTATGGCTGAATCAGGCAGTGAATGACTGGGCAAGAGTCAATGAAATTTATAAGGCATCTGCTAACAGCAGGATTACAGAGCATACGAAAGTTGCAGAGAATGTATACCAGGTAACTTACGAAAATGGATGTACGGTAGTTGTGAATTACACGAAGAAACCAGTGGAGGTTTCCGGTGTTACCGTGGACGCAGAAGATTTTGCATTAATTGGGAAGGGGGCGCAGTAATGGAGAAGCTGTTGAAAAAAAGAAATGGGAAAATAAAACTGACGCTTCGTGGGAAAGAAGCCATTGCCGGTTATCTGTTTGCGCTTCCTGCCCTGATTGGATTCTTCTGCTTTTTCCTTCCAATGGTAATTGAGTCGGTGTCATTCAGTCTCCACAATATGGAAGTGACGGCGGATGGTTACGTATTGACTCCGGCGGCAAAGGGAGGACTGGAGCATTATATCCGGGCCTTTACGATTGATCCAGAATTTAACCAGATGCTGCTGGAGGCCATTAAAAACATGTGTATTAATGTTCCGCTGATTATCATTTTCAGTTTTTTTGCGGCAAATCTGCTGAACCAGAAGTTTGCCGGAAGAGCAATAGCAAGAAGTATTTTCTTCTTTCCGGTAATTCTGACTTCTGGGATTGTACTGGGACTGGAATCGTCAGACCTCCTGGTACAGGCTGCCAGTGAAGCGGAAATGAACTCCGATGAGATTGCTTCTTTTTTGAACATGGCAAGATTTTTAAGGGAATATACAAATCTCCCGGCTGGTGTGATTGGATTTTTGTCCAATGCCGTAAATGGTATTTATGATATTATCATTGCTTCCGGTGTACAGATTTTGATTTTCCTTGCCGGACTGCAGTCCATTTCTTCATCTTTGTATGAGGCATCGAATATGGAAGGTGCTACCGGCTGGGAAAACTTCTGGAAGATTACCTTTCCAATGATTAGTCCACTGATTCTTGTGAACAGTATTTATACTATTATTGATACGTTTACAAATGAAACGAATGAGATGATGAGTGCCATTAAAACAACAATTTTCTCTGATGTCAAGTATGGCTATGGTTCAGCCATGGCATGGATTTACTTCCTGGCTATTGGAGTGATTGTCCTGATTGTAGGTGGACTGATTTCACGGAAAGTCTTCTATTATGATGAAAGGTAGGGAATGAGTTATGGAAAAAATGAAAAAAAGACACAGACGAATGACACCTGCCAGAGTCGCTAATGGAACATGGAAGGTAATTCGTGGAGTAATTATTATAGGTATCTGTTTTATTATTTTGCAGCCGTTGTTTTTCAAAATGAGTGCGGCAGTAATGTCAGAAACGGATTTGTATGATTCCAGCGTGAAGTACATTCCAAAGAATTTTACATTAGATAATTTTAAGATGGCAATTAAGGGAATGGAATTAAAAACTACGATGTTAAGAACCTTTTTATTGTCAGGTGGTGTTTCCGTATTACAGTTGATGGCTTGTCTGCTGACGGCGTATGGTTTCGCAAGATTCCGGTTCCCGGGCAGAAAACTGCTGTTTGGCTGCATACTGTTCACCATGATTGTCCCTCCACAGATTATCATGCTGCCGATGTTTATGTTTTACCGTTTCTTTGATCTCCTCGGTATACCAAGTGCGGTAAGCGGCAGCAGTGTTAATCTGATCAATACGGCATGGCCGTATGTGATACAGGCAGTTACCTGTACGGGATTTAAAAATGGTCTTTATATTTATATGCTGAGACAGTTTTTTAAAGGAATGCCAAGAGAACTGGATGAGGCGGCATTTGTCGATGGCTGCGGAAAATTCCGTACATTTGTGCAGATTATGCTTCCGAGTGCAGTACCAATGATGATTACCGTGTTCCTGTTTGGCTTTGTATGGCAGTGGACCGATAACTTCTATGCCTCTTTGTATCTTCCAACAACAAAGGTAATGGCAACTTCCTTAGGTTCTCTGGCTGCTTCGGTTTACAGCCAGTATGAAAGTTTTGGAGGTTCCATGAACTTCATCAGTCCGGGGTTTGCCTCGATGATGAATAATACCGGTGTTATTATTACGATTCTGCCTTTGATTGTATTGTATCTGATTTGCCAGAGACACTTTATTGAAGGTATTGAGCGTTCCGGTATTGTAGGTTAAATTGTATTTTTCTGCTAATCCAGCAGTGAAATAATGGGACGTTGTAAACTGCCTGCGACAGCCGGGAAAAGACAGGACAGAGGGACGGGCTGCAACATATCCCACAAATATCTCATAATAGAAAAAAGGAGAGGGAAACATGAGTACAAGAAAAACAACAAAATGGATGGCTACACTGCTCTGTATGGTTATGTTAATGCCGGCAGTAGCATGTGGAAGCAAAGGAGACAGCACTACAGAGGCTACATCAACACCAGCACCTACACAACAGGCGCAGGTGGATGACAGTAGTAATACAACTGATGGTAGTACCGACAGCCAGCCGGAAGCAACAGCAACACCGACCGCAGAACCGGAACCATCTTATGATTTCGGTGGCAGAGTGGTAAGAATCGGTTCTTATTATGATATGACTCCAAATCCAGAGGAAAGTGCATTAAAGGAAGCTCTTGCAGAACGTATCGCATTTGTAGAAGAAAACTACAATTGTGATATCCAGTTCGTAAATCTTGGTGGTGATTATCTGAATACATACATCACTTCGGTTCTGGCAGGTGAGCCATGTTGTGAAATTGGATATGTCATGACGTATAAGCTGCTTCCATCTTTAATCGAAGGTGGAATTGCCTACCCGGTTTCTGACCTTGGCGTCATTGATTTTGATGATTACAAGTGGCGTACGGATGTAGTAGAAGCAGGTTATTACAAGGGAAAGAATTACGGTATGCTGTTAAAGGACCCGGAAATCAGATATGGTATTTTCTGGAACAAGACGTTGTTTGAAAAGTATGGCTTGCCTAATTTGTATGAGTTATACAACAAGGATGAGTGGACCTGGGACAAGTTTAAGGAAATTGCCATTGCCGGAAACCAGGACGTAGACAAGGATGGTACGATTGATATCTATGGATTTAATGAAAGAGAGTCCCTGGCGTGGTGTTATCTGTACTCAAATGGAGCAGACGTTGTTAAGAAGACAGATACAGGAATGGAAGTAAACTTAAGTGATCCAAAGGTAGTGGAAGCACTGACAGCGTTACAGGATTTCACAACAACCGTAGATTATCAGCACGGATGGCTTGGTGATTGGCGGTCCCAGATTTGGAATTTCCGTGATGGTACAGCTTTAATGTGTCTGGAAGAGTACTGGATTTCCTACGGTTATCTGACCAAGGCAGAAGGCGGTATGGCAGATGAATGGGGCTGGGTGCCATTTCCTAAGGGACCTTCCGCAGAGGACTGGTCCTGCTATGGTAAAGAATTTGGTGGCCGTTTCATGTTAAATGGTATTGAAAATCCGGAAGAAGTTGCTTTGATTTATGATTTAATCACGGATATTGCAGATACTGAAGAAGAATGGAATGAATTGATGGAAGCACAGTTAGAAAACTGGGCAGTGGATGCAGAATCGGTAGAAAATGTATCCTATATCAATAATGCCGGTGTTGGTATTATTAATCCAATTAAGGGCTTTGGTGATATTTCCAACGCAATGAATAATATGTTCGATGAAATTAAGAATGGTTCATCTACACCGCAGGTTGCGATTGAGAAGAATCAGGAACTGATTGCACAGGCGATCAAGGACGCCTTAAATTACGATTATGATGCAGAAATGCAGGCAATCAAGGATGCGGCAGAGCAGGCTTCTGAGGGAGAAACAGCAGGAGAATAACAGATACATATGGCGGGCAGCCATATAATATTGGAGGGGTATTGCAGAATGCTGTCTATTTTACGGCTGAATTTTTGCAATACCCTTTTAATTTTCGAGCAGGAAATGGTATAAGGAAAAAAGAGGTTAAGTGTATGTCTCGTACATTTTGAAAGGGAGGATATTATGAGTACGTTTGAAATAAAGGATAAATTTTATCTGAATGGGGAACCGTTTCAGATTATCTCGGGTGGAATTCATTATTTTCGTGTGGTGCCGGAGTATTGGAAAGACCGTCTGGAAAAAATAAAGGCATTAGGCTGTAATACAGTAGAAACTTATGTGGCCTGGAATGTGCATGAACCAAAAAAAGGAGAGTTTCATTTTGAAGGTATGGCAGATTTGAAGAAGTTTATTACGCTGGCCCAGGAACTGGGGCTATGGGTAATTGTCCGTCCGTCACCGTACATTTGTGCGGAATGGGAATTTGGTGGTTTTCCGGGCTGGCTTCTGGCAGAAGACGGCATGCGTCTGCGAAGTTCCTATGGTCCGTATCTGGATCATGTCCGCGAATATTATAAAAAACTGTTTGAGATTCTGACACCGCTTCAAATTACCAGAGGTGGTCCGATTTTAATGTTTCAGATAGAGAATGAATACGGTGCTTACGGAGACGATGGGGACTATCTGGAAAGCCTGAAACAGATGATGCTGGAGAATGGTGCAGAAGTGCAATTTATTACTTCGGATGGTCCATGGGGGGATTATCTGTCCTGCGGAAAAGTGGAAGGTGTATTGCAGTCGGCTAATTTTGGTTCCAAAGCAAAAGAACAGTTTGCAGTATTGAAAAAGCATATTGGAAACCGGCCACTGATGTGTATGGAATTCTGGGTTGGCTGGTTTGATTCCTGGGGAGATATTCATCATGTGGAGGATGGAATCCAGCATGCAAAGGACCTCAATGATATTCTGGAGCAGGGAAGCGTGAATATTTATATGGCACACGGAGGGACAAATTTTGGTTTTATGAATGGTGCAAATTATTATGATGTTCTGACGCCGGATGTAACATCCTATGACTATGATGCCCTGTTGACAGAGGATGGACAGATTACTCCGAAATACCGTATGTTTCAGGAGGTTATCCGGAAATTCAGAGAACTACCGGAAGTGAACTTTACAACAGAAATAAAGCGGATGGAGTATGGCAGACTTCCGGTGGCAGACAAAGTGGGTCTTATGGAAGTTTTAGAGGATATCAGTACTCCGGTGGAGAATCATTACCCTCTTCCAATGGAAAAACTGGGTCAGAATTATGGCTATATATTATACCGTTCGGAACTGGTACGGGATAAAGAAATGGAGAGCATTCGTCTGTTTGGTGCCAATGACCGTGCAAAATGTTATCTGGATGGAAAGGAAATTGCAACGCTGTATGACCGGGAATTACTGGCTGAAAAGAAGCTGGAAGAAAAAGTGCATGGTGACTGTCTTGATATCCTGATGGAAAATATGGGACGTGTAAATTATGGTGCCAGAATGGAGCAGCAGCACAAAGGAATTAAGGATGCGGTGGTGATTAACGGACATCAGCATTATAAATGGAAGCATTATCCGTTATCTCTGGAGAATACGGAAAAAATTCCATTTGGAAAAGGCTGGACAGAAGGATTGCCGGCTTTCTATAAATTTGTGCTGGAAACAGAAGAGACAGGAGATACCTTTCTTGATTTTGAAGGTTTTGGAAAGGGATGTGTGTTTGTAAATGGATTTAATATCGGACGTTACTGGGAAATCGGACCACAAAAGCGGCTGTATATCCCGGGACCGTTGCTGAAAGCTGGAAAAAATGATATCATTGTGTTTGAGACGGAAGGAAAAGCAGCGGAATATATTAGTTTATGCCGGGAGCCATAGAAGAAAGGATGGGATTGAAACGTATGAAAAAGAAGATTAGTGTACGGCTGGCAATTTTCCTGGCTGGTTTAATTCCTCTTACAGTGCTGGCAATCATTACATTAATTTACACCAGTTTAAAATTTGAAAATGTAGTGCACAAAGAAATAAAACATAAACTGGAAGTTTCTGCGCTGGCGTTAGGTGAGTATGCAACAGAAACAGAATTTTCCTACGGACACGATTATGTTGACAATATGAGTGAAACCGGTATTCAACTTACGTTGATAAAAAATAATATCCGGTTTTATACCACTTTATTGAATGAAGATGGAACAAGGAATGAAAATACGCCGATTGCCGATGACGTGTATAAAACACTTCAACAAGGAGAATCGTATTATTCCAGTCATATTACCATAAATGGTGAAGCTTATGCAGTGGTATATGAACCTGTTTTTGTAGATGGAGTATATACAGGTGCTGCTTTTGCTGGTCAGTCTGTACAAAGTGTTTCTGATGAAGTGGCTGCACTTAGGCAGGGGATACTTGTGATTGTTACAGGATTATATATGATATTCATTATTTTTCTGGTTCTGACTGCAAATAAGATAGTAAAGCCAATGGGAAAGGCAGCAGATGCTTTGAAGACAATAGCAGATGGTGACCTGCGTGATACAAATGAAACCAGGGCAATATTGCTGGAAACATTCAGAATCATTGAAGCAACAGGAATACTGAAGAAAAATTTGAAAACCATTGTGTCTGCAATAGATGAAAATGTTCAGAATTTAAATCAAAGCAATGCTGATTTTAATATAAAGTTTTCGGATATCAATGAAAATGTTGGAAGCATCAACATGGCTATGGAAGAGATGGCGCTGGGAACTTCTACACAGGCCCAGGATACAGAGAATATGGCAGAGCAGGTATCAGAACTGGGAGCAGTGGTAGAGAATAGCGGCAGGGCAGTGGAGAATCTGGAAGAAACAGTACAGGCAATGAATCTGCTGTCGGGAACTGCCGATACCCTGCTGGAGAAACTGCTTACAATTAACAGGATTAATTCTGATGGAATAGGAGTGTTGGAAGAAACAGCGCAGGCTACAAGTGTGTCTGCAGGTAAAATTCAACAGGCAGTGGAAATGATACAGGATATAGCAAGACAGACAAATCTGTTGTCACTGAATGCGGGAATAGAAGCAGCCAGGGCTGGTGAAACAGGAAGAGGTTTTGCGGTAGTAGCCAGTGAAATCAGAAATCTTGCTGACAGTTCATCCAGAAATGCAGCAGTCATTGAAAATATTATAAAAGAACTTATTGCGAATTCAAATCATTCCCTGGATATGGCGAAACAAGTGCGGAACGATACCAAAACGGAACATACGGCTTTACAGGATGTGTATGCTGCGTTTGAAAGCCTGAAAGAAAAAATTGGAGAGGTGTCACAGGTAAGTGATGGGATTGCCGGGCAGATGGTTAATTTAGAAGAAATCAGAGAAGTAATTACAGAAGCTACGGAAAGTCTTGCGGCAGTATCCGAAGAAAATGCGGCAGCGAA
This sequence comes from Lachnospiraceae bacterium, assembly GCA_017938285.1. Taxonomy (GTDB): domain Bacteria; phylum Bacillota; class Clostridia; order Lachnospirales; family Lachnospiraceae; genus SIG299. Next base: position 30,214 of record JAGBBW010000073.1, on the reverse strand, counting down.
TGAAGAAACCAGTGCAGCAATGCAGAGTCTGGCAGCCGCTGTGGATGAGTGTACAGCAGAAGTTGGTATGCTGATAAAGTTAAGCAGCAGTCTGGAGGGGCTGGTGGCAAATTTCAAATTATAGTGATTGAAAACAGGAGAATGGAGAATTAATATGAAGTTACAGATTACGAAGACAAAGGGCGTTGATATACGTCCTGGGATGATGGGACTGTTTTTTGAGGATATTAATTATAGTGCAGACGGTGGTCTGTATGCGGAGATGATAGAAAACCGTTCCTTTGAATTTGTAAAAACTACCGGAGTGAATAATGCCTATACTCCGGAATATGATGGAGGTTATGGCTGGACGAAGTATCCGGAAGGGAGTCCTTTTACTGCGTTGGAATACCATACATTTTTTCCTTTGACGGAGGAAAATCCACACTATCTGCATATCCGCACCATGCGGCCGGAATGTGGTTTTACGAACAAAGCTTATGATGGAATTTTTCTGGAAAAAGGCGAGAAATACCATATTAGTTTTTATATGAATGCACTGTCTTATACCGGAGGTATCAAAGTGCTGGTGGAAAAGAATGGAGTGACTTTTTTACAGGGGATGGTGGAGATACCGGAAGCGGTGGAAGGGTGGAAAAAATATGAGATGACTCTGACAGCTGGTGAGGAAGTAGATGCAGCCGTTTTTCATATTGTTCTGATGAATGCCGGAGAAGTGGAGTTTGACTGTATTTCCATGATGCCGGGGAATGCAGTTTATGGAGTGTTCCGTAAAGATTTGGCGGAACTGTTGAAAGAAATGCGGCCGGGATTTCTGCGTTTTCCGGGAGGATGTATTATTGAAGGAAATGATTTGAAAAACCGCTATCAATGGAAACAAAGTGTAGGTCCGGTAATTACAAGGAAAGCAAACTGGAACCGGTGGGCAGTGCATGGCAATAGTGAGCAGAATAATTTTACCAGTGAGTATTCCCATTACAATCAGACTCTGGGAATTGGATACTATGAGTATTTTCTGCTGTGTGAGTATATTGGTGCCAAGGCGGTGCCGGTAGTAAATGCAGGTCTTGCCTGTCAGTATCAGTCGGATGAGCTGGTTCCGGTGGAAAGTCCGGAATTTCAGGAGTTTATCCAGGATGCCCTCGACCTGGTGGAATTTGCGAATGGGGGAACAGATACGTTGTGGGGTGCATTGCGTGCAGAAATGGGACATCCGGAACCGTTTTATCTGGAGTTTATGGGGATTGGAAATGAACAGTGGGAAACAGAGCGGGTGGATTTTTTCCGCCGTTATACTTTGTTTGAAGAAGCAATTCATTCCAGATATCCTGAAATGAAACTGATAGGTTCGGCAGGACCGGATGTACTTACAGAGCGTTATGAGGCGGCATGGAAGTTCTACCGCGAAGCAGCAAAGAAAGAAAATTTTACTTATGCGGTGGATGAACATTATTATATGCCGCCGGTATGGTTTTTGGAAAATACGCATTTTTATGATGATTATCCGAGGGAAGTGAAAGTGTTTTCCGGGGAATATGCTGCCCATCCAAGAAAGTATGGTGCACCGGAAACCGCAAATACGCTGGAGGGAGCTCTGGCAGAAGCAGCCTTTCTGACGGGAGTGGAGAGAAATGCAGATGTGGTTGTTATGGCCTCGTATGCTCCGCTGATGGCACGGTCAGGGTATGTACAGTGGGCTCCGGATCTGATCTGGTTTGATGCAAAAACAGCTTACGGAACTCCAAGTTACCATGTACAGAAAATGTATGCATGTAATATGGGGGATTATACACTGATTATGAAACAGGAAGGAAGGGCTGTAGAAAGCAGTGGGGATATAAATGCAGAATTAGAGAAAAAGTGGATTTTTGCCAATGCTTCCTTTGATGAAATGTCAGGAGAAATTATTTTGAAAGTGGTGAATGCGGGAGCAGAGGAAGCGGTACTGGAACTTTCCACAGAATTCGGAGAAATCAGGAGTGGCCGGGCAGTCCGGCTGGAAGGACCAGAGAGACAGGCTTATAATACAATCGAGGAACCGGATAAGGTAACAACACGGGAGTGGGGAATTGCAGTGGAAAATGGTACGCAGCTCCGGCTTCCGGCAGAAACTTTTACTGTTTATCGGTTCAGTGTATAAAAGTACTTGCAGAAAATGAAAAATCAGGATATAATGAATACGTTTGCAAAAAGCTTCTAAGAAACAAAAGGGGAACAGAACAGGAATGGAAAAACAGAACAAAGAATTAAACAGTTCCAAAAAGAAAGTAACAATTATTGATATTGCCAGAGAGGCGGGAGTTTCTCCATCCATGGTATCCAGGGTGGTTTCTGGAAACGGTGTGGTGTCCGAAAAAAATAAGGTTCGGATACAGGAGCTTCTGGATAAGTATAATTATAAGCCGAATGCCTTTGCAAGAGGATTACAGAAGAGTAAAACCGGTCTGATTGGTTTTATCATTCCGCATATCGGAAATGAATATTTTTCATCGGTATATTATGAATTTGAACGTTGCGCTTCCGAGTATGGTTACATGACAATTGTATATAATGGTAAGAGCAGTCTGGAAGTAGAAAGCCGGATTTTTTCTGCCCTGGAAGAAGTAAGGGTGGAAGCTGCCATTATGATGGGAGGACGTATTGATGCAATCGAACTGGAGGAACGGTATATCGAAGAAGTAAAGCAGTTCGGCCAGTCGGTACATTCTATTTTATGTACGGAGCAGGCAGGGCGGTTCCAGTGTCCGGGAGTGCATCATGATGAGAAAAAAGCCTGTGAACTGGTTGGCCGGTATTTAAAGGAAAAGGAATACCGTTCAGCGGGAATTCTGGGTGGTTCTTATGGAAGATTTCCAACGAAGAACAAAATAACTTTTATGCTGGAGGAATTCAGAAAGGCTGGAATTGAAAACAGAAAAGGCTGGAATATTGGTGACTCTTATAATGAAATAGATGGGGCACAATCCATGCGTCAGTTACTGCAGCAGGAAGAAATTCCGGAGGTAGTGGTCTGCATCAATGACCATGTTGCTTTTGGTGCCATGATGGAAGCAAAGGATGCAGGTCTCAGGATTCCAGAGGATATTTCCATCATCGGGTCGGATGGTGTAGGAATATCAAAAATCGGCAGACCGGCAATTACAACAATACAAATTGATTTTAAGAAATATGGAGAGACCCTGTTTGATACGATGGTTGCAGCAATAGAAGGAAGGGAATGTGCACCATTACGCCTGATTGAGTCCAGTCTGGTTGTAAGGGAAAGCAGCAGATGATAATTTTTCTGAACTAAAAAACAGTGGATTATGACAGAAAACCTCTTGCAAATGTTGGCATTTTGTGAGAGAATAAACAAGTATGCAGAAATACACGAAAGGATAGGTATAAAACATGAGCAAAAAGCCAACAGTATTAATGATTTTAGATGGTTATGGTTTAAATGAAAAGGCAGAAGCAAACGCAGTAGCAGTTGCGAAGACTCCTGTCATGGATAAATTGATGTCCGAGTACCCATTCGTTAAGGGTAATGCGTCCGGTATGGCCGTAGGTCTTCCGGAGGGTCAGATGGGTAACTCTGAAGTTGGTCACTTAAATATGGGTGCCGGCCGTATTGTATATCAGGAACTGACAAGAATCACAAAGGAAATCCAGGATGGTGATTTCTTCAAGAATGAAGAACTTCTGGCAGCAGTAGAAAACTGTAAGAAGAATGGTTCTGCACTTCACACCTTCGGTCTGTTATCCGATGGTGGTGTACACAGCCATAACACCCATCTTTACGGTTTATTAGAGCTTGCAAAGCGTGAAGGCCTGGAAAAGGTTTATGTACATGCTTTCTTAGACGGAAGAGATACGGCTCCTACTTCTGGTAAGGGCTTCCTGGTAGAGCTGCAGAAAAAGATGGACGAGCTTGGCATTGGTCAGATTGCTTCCATCCACGGCAGATATTATGCAATGGACAGAGATAACCGCTGGGACCGTGTAGAAAAGGCTTATGCGGCACTGGTATATGGTGAGGGCAACACTGCAGATTGTGCTATCTGCGCGATTACAAAGTCCTACGAAGAGGGTGTAACCGATGAATTCGTAGTTCCTACCGTAACGGTACAGGGTGCTACCATCAAGGATAAGGATTCCGTTGTATTCTTCAACTTCCGTCCGGACCGTGCAAGAGAAATTACAAGAACGTTCTGTGCAGAGGATTTTGACGGTTTTGAAAGAAGAAACGGCAGGGTGGATGTGAAGTTTGTCTGCTTCTCTGAGTATGATGTAACAATTCCAAACAAGACCGTTGCCTTCAAGAAGATTGCAATTACCAATACGTTCGGTGAATTCCTTGCGGCAAACAAGATGACCCAGGCAAGAATTGCAGAAACAGAAAAGTACGCCCATGTAACCTTCTTCTTCAATGGTGGTGTAGAAGCTCCAAACGAAGGTGAAGACAGAATTCTTGTAAATTCTCCAAAGGTTGCTACTTATGATTTACAGCCGGAGATGAGTGCTTACGAAGTTGCTGACAAGTTAGTGGAAGCAATCAAGTCCTTAAAGTACGATGTCATTATCATCAACTTTGCAAATCCTGACATGGTTGGCCACACCGGTATTGAAAATGCCGCAGTTAAGGCTGTAGAAGCAGTAGATGAGTGCGTAGGCAAGGCGTATGACGCATTATTGGAGGTTGACGGACAGATGTTCATCTGTGCTGACCATGGTAATGCAGAACAGTTACTGGATTATGAGACTGGTGCTCCGTTCACTGCTCATACCACAAATCCGGTTCCTTTCATTCTCGTAAATTATGATAAGGATTACACATTAAGAGAGGGCGGCTGTCTGGCAGATATCGTTCCTACCATGATTGAAATGATGGGTATGGAGCAGCCAAACGAAATGACAGGTAAGTCCTTATTGATTAAGAAATAAAAAAATGCTTTACAAAATGCAAATTATTTTGTATAATATACTTTAGTTGATTTTCCTGAGGTTTAGGAGGTGTGATAAATGGGCGTTTTAAGAGTAATTGTGACAGTTTTATATGTTCTTATTTGTATAGCATTAGTTGCAGTAGTATTATTCCAGGAGAGCAAGACTCAGGGTCTTTCCGGCTCTATTAATGGTGTTGCTGAAACTTACTGGGGTAAGAATAAGGGACGTTCTATGGAAGGTGCGTTAGAAAAGGGTACTAAGATCCTTGCTGCTCTTTTCATTGTATTATCCGTTGTTCTCAATCTGAACTGGTAATCATAAGGTAAGAATTTATAAGGCGTGTCCGGGAGTTTTGGACACGCCTTTATTATATTCATTCATGCGAAGGAGGTGGAGAGCATGAAATTTATCAGCAAAAATAAAAAAATAGTCAGACCGGGGGACAAGCTTATGTCCAAAAAAGCAGTCAAACGTGCTGCAGAAGTAAAAGAGGGGATATTCTGTGGAACGACCCGTGGCTTTGGTTTTGTACAAATCGAGGGAGAAGAGGATATTTTCGTCCCGGAGCGTGATACGAAGGGGGCACTGCATGGAGATACGGTACAGGTGGAGATATCCGGTGGTGCCGAAGCTGGCAAACGGCGGGAAGGAAAAATTATAAAGATTGTAAAGCATGATGCCGTATTTCTGGTAGGTACGTTTGAAAAAAGCAAAAACTATGGTTTTGTCATACCGGACAATCTAAAACTGGGCAGTGACATTTACATTGCCAAAGAGCATACCAAAGGAGCGGTCAATGGGCACAAAGTGTATGTAAAGATTACGGATTATGGTAACGAAAAGCGTAGCCCGGAAGGTCGTGTGGTGGAGATTCTTGGTCATATCAATGATCCTGCAGCAGATGTAAAGACAGTTCTGAAAACCTACAATCTGGAAACAGAATTTCCGGAGGAGGTTATGGTACAGACAGAAACCATGCCGGAGAGCATCGAGGAAAAAGAAACGACAGGACGCCTGGATCTTCGAGGGGTGCTGACTGTAACAATTGACGGTGAGGATGCCAAGGATTTAGATGATGCCATTACCATTAAAAAGCTGGAAAACGGCAATTATGAACTGGGTGTTCACATTGCGGATGTAACAAATTATGTGAAGGAAGGGTCGCCGTTAGACCGTGAAGCACTGCATCGTGGAACAAGCGTGTATCTGGTGGACCGGGTGATTCCAATGCTTCCGCACCGGCTGTCCAATGGCATTTGTTCCCTGAATGCAGGAGTGGACCGTCTGGCATTGAGCTGCATTATGGAAATTGATGAAAACGGTACGGTCATTGGACATCAGATTGCAGAAACCGTAATTCGGGTAACAAGACGTATGAGTTATACGGAGGTGAACCGTATTCTGAAGGTAATGCGGGCAGAAACAATGACTATAGATACAGAAGGGGATAGCAAAACAGCAGCGGATGGGAATACTGATTCAGAAAAAGTAACAGTAGAGAAATTAGATGCTGAAGCAGCCAGGGCTGAGATTATGCAGGAATATGGAGAGCTGACGGAACAGTTTTTATTGATGAAAGAGCTTTCGGATATTCTTCGGGACAAGCGTCGTCAGAGGGGAGCAGTGGATTTTGATTTTCCGGAAAGCAAAATTACGCTGGCACCAAACGGTCGTCCGATTGAAATTAAGCCTTATGAGAGGAACGATGCGACAAAGCTGATTGAGGACTTTATGCTGGCAGCCAATGAAACGGTGGCGGAGGATTTCTTCTGGCAGGAGGCACCGTTTGTGTACCGTACCCATGAGAATCCGGACCCGGATAAAATTAAGAAGCTGGGTATTTTTATTAAAAACTTTGGTCTGAATATTAAGGAAGGCAAGGACGGCATTCATCCAAAGGAATTGCAGAAACTGCTGGATTCCCTGGAAGGAAAGGATGAGGCTCCGTTGATTTCCAGACTGACGCTGCGTTCCCTGAAGCAGGCGAAGTATTCCACAGACTGCGAGGGACATTTTGGTCTGGCAGCAAAGTATTACTGTCACTTTACCTCTCCAATCCGCCGTTATCCGGATTTGCAGATTCACCGGATCATCAAGGATAATTTAAATGGAAGACTGACAGAGGAAAAGAAGGAGCACTATCTGGAAATTCTGGATGATGTGGCGCTGCAGTCCAGTAAAACGGAGCGTACTGCAGAAGAAGCAGAGCGTGAAGTAGAGAAGATGAAAAAAGTGGAATATATGGAACGGCATATTGGTGAAGTGTATGACGGTGTTATCTCCGGTGTGACAAACTGGGGAATTTATGTGGAACTTCCAAATACGGTAGAAGGAATTATCCATCTGGAAAATGTCGAGGATGATTTTTACCGTTTTGACGAGGAACATTACCAGCTGGTGGGAGAGCATTTTCATAAAGTGTACCGACTGGGCCAGCACATCACAATTATGGTGCTTTCCGTGGATAAACTTTTAAAAACCGTTGACTTTCTTCCATTTAAAAGGTAAAGTGTATATGAAAGAATGGAGGAAACTATTCTAAGGAAGCGCAAATTTGCAGCAGAAATTGCAGTTTCGTTGAACAGTATTATGTGAACAGAAGGATACCCTGAAAACAGAAGTGGCAGGGTGTCTTTACATAAAGGAAAGGAACCTGATTTTCTGAAAGTGAATGTTTTGCCGGAAAACAGCAGAAAGGTCTGGATTTCGGCTGGGAAATAGGAGGAGTTGTATGGCAGGTGGAAAAGAAAGTTTTAAACTGGTTGCCAATAATAAAAAAGCATATTTTGATTATTTTATAGAAGATAAATATGAGGCTGGTGTGGCACTGCATGGAACCGAGGTAAAATCAATCCGTATGGGAAAGTGTTCCATTAAGGAATCCTATATTAAAATTGAAAACGGTGAGGTTTATATTTACGGAATGCACGTCAGTCCTTATGAAAAGGGAAATATTTTCAATAAGGACCCAATGCGTATTAAAAAGCTTTTGATGCACAAATATGAAATCAATAAAATTGCCGGAAAGCTGCAGCAGAAGGGTCTGACTCTGGTACCGCTGCAGGTGTATTTAAAAGGCGGTCTGGTAAAGGTTGAGGTTGGTGTGGCCCGTGGTAAAAAGCTTTACGACAAACGTCATGACATTGCAAAGAAGGATATTAAGCGGGAAGCCGAAAAAGAATTTAAGATTCGGAATCTGGGATAAATGTATCAGAAAGTCTGCGGCAGAACAATAATGTTTACAGGGAGAATGAAAGTATGACAACACATAAGCGGAAAATCACAGTTATTGGTCATAAAAATCCGGATACGGATTCGGTTTGTTCAGCTATTGCATACGCAGAATTAAAAAATCGCATGACCAATACGGAAATGTATGTTCCAAGAAGAGCAGGAGCTATCAATGCAGAAACCAGATTTGTGTTAAAGCATTTTAAGGTAGATGTGCCGGAACTGGTTGAGGATGTAGGAACCCAGGTAAAGGATATTGAAATCCGGGAGATTGAAGGGGTTTCCGGTAGTATTTCCCTGAAAAAGGCATACACACTGATGAAGGAAAAAAATGTAGTGACCCTTCCAATTACCAGAGAAGGGTATCTGGAAGGAGTAATTACCATTGGTGATATTGCAACATCCTATATGGATGTCTATGACAGCAGTATTTTGTCCAAGGCAAAGACTTCCTACCACAACATTGTAGAAACGCTGGATGCAAACCTTCTGGTGGGAGATGAAAGCGCAATTTATGAGCAGGGCAAGGTACTGGTTGCGGCTGCTAATCCGGATTTGATGGAAGGATACATAGAAGAGCATGACCTTGTAATTACCGGAAACCGGTATGAAACCCAGTTGTGCGCTATTGAAATGAATGCGGATTGTATTGTTATCTGCGAAGGTGCCCCTGTTTCCAGGACGATTAAGAAGCTGGCGGAAGGGAAGGGTTGTACGGTTCTTTCCACACCTCATGATACGTATACGGCAGCACGTCTGATTAATCAGAGTATGCCGGTAGAGTATTTTATGATTAAGGAAAAAATTGATGTTTTCCGCACAACAGACTTTATAGAAGAAATTAAGGAAGTTATGACCAAAAAGCGTACCAGAGACTTTCCGATTCTGGACTCTAATGGTAAGTACCGTGGCATGATTTCCCGCCGGAACCTGTTAGACATGAAGAAAAAGCAGGTAATTCTTGTGGACCATAATGAAAAGAGCCAGGCGGCAGATGGTATAGAAAACACAGAAATACTGGAAATTATAGACCATCATCGTCTTGGTACCATGGAGACAATTACTCCGGTATTTTTCCGTAACCAGCCGCTGGGCTGTACGGCAACAATTATTTTCCAGATGTATCAGGAGAATCATCAGGAAATTCCAAAAAAGATTGCCGGGCTTCTTTGCTCTGCGATTTTGTCGGATACGCTGATGTACCGTTCCCCAACCTGTACTCCGGCAGATAAGGCAGCGGCAGAAGCACTGGCAGAGATTGCAGGAATTGATGTGGAAGCTTATGCAAACAAGATGTTTCTGGCAGGAAGCGACCTGCAGAATAAGAGCGAAGAGGATATTTTCTTCCAGGATTTTAAAAAGTTCTCTTCGGAGGATGTTACCTTTGGTGTCAGCCAGATTACTTCCCTGAACGCAGAGGAACTGAAGATGATTGGAAAAAGGCTGCAGCCATGCATGGAGCAGTTCCGTGAGAACCAGAGGGTAAATATGGTATTTTTTATGCTGACGGATATTGTAAAGGAGTCCACAACGCTGCTGTATGCAGGAGAGGATACAGAGGCATTGCTGGAAACGGTATTTGGCAGTACCGGAGCAGAAGGAAGTATTGAACTGGCTGGAATGGTATCCCGAAAGAAACAGCTGGTACCGGCATTGATTCAGGCGATTCAGCAGGGATAGTGCGAGGACAAAGGAAGCTGTCTGATAAAGAAAAAATGAATCGGATGGATAAAACCGGGGAATATGCCATAAATTTGTCATATAAATGCCACGGTTTTATCCTTGACCGGATAGTTTTTTTATGATATAGTTAAGTCACAGCGTAACAAGCAGACGAAATGTCTGCCACGAATAAAAAATGTTCGTGAAATTTCTACGGATGGCATTAGATATTAAGTCATCTGATAAACCAGGGCTTGTACTGGTTTCGACGGGGATTTTGAAGTTACGGAAGCCATTGGTGGCGGGGGACCACCTTAAAACTCTCAAAAAAAATAAACGCTGAAGACAATTTAGCACTCGCTGCCTAATATGGCAGCTGTCAGACCTGACGCACCTACACGTTAGGACCCTGGCATCGACTATGTAGGAAACGATGCATCCAAAGCTTTGAGGATGTAGGCGTATTATGAAGCTACTGAAATTCAGAGCGTGTCTGTTTGCGATGGATGGAGGGAACATGCAGACTTTGGGTTTGCAGTTATAACAGACTGTAATGGGAGATGCCGTAATGGATGGGTTTTCGGACAGGGGTTCGACTCCCCTCAGGTCCATAAAGAAAGGTCTGACAGAGCGTAAGCTTTGTCGGACCTTTCTTTCATTAATCTGAAGTGAATTGGACTTGTATTGTCTGAAAACACGCGGGTTTTCGGCAGGGGCGCTGAACGTCCGGGGGACGTTCGTTTAGCGCCGACCGGAGCGGAGCGAAGACCGACTCCCCTCAGGTCCACTCATAATGGATTGTGTAAAAACAAGAATTTTGTACTGTTTTGAGATTTGAAATAAAGTTGATTATAATCTTCTTTATAAAGCTGCCTGTAGATTTTTATAATTACAATATTGTACAAAAGCTGAAAAACGGTTATAATTAAAGAAGAAAGAAGGCTGATACTTATGGATAATCAAACATTAGACAGAAGAATGCAGGAAAACCTGTAAATGCTATCGAATCTACGATTGTTAGATGATGACATGATGACATTAGTGTTCGACAAGAACATTGAGGCAACGGAGTTGCTGTTGAATATTATATTACAGCGAACAGATTTGAAAGTGCTGGAAGTTGTGGCACAAAGAGAATATAAAAATACTATGGCTGGCGACAGGTCTATTATAATTGATATCTACGCAAAAGATAATACTGGGAAAATATATGATGTGGAGATTCAACGTGCGGATCGAGGAGCAGGTTCCCAACGTGCAAGGTTTCATAGCAGCATGATTGATTCTAAGATGTTGAAAGAAAAGCAGAACTTTAAGGACATTCATGATTCTTATGTAATCTTCATTACAGAAAATGATGTTATTGGAGCTGGATTATCGTTGTATCATATAGACAGGGTAATTAAGGAAACAGGTGCTGATTTTGGAGATGGTGCACATATCGTATATGTAAATGGCAGTTATAAAAATGACAATGATCCAGTTGGCAAGTTGATGCATGACTTTAGATGTACAAGTTCGGTGGATATGTTCTATCCACTGTTGGCAAAACAGGTCAAATATTTTAAAGAGACGGAAGGAGGCAGAGAAATTATGTGCAAGGCATTTGAAGATTTAGCGGAGAAAAGAGTATTGGAAGAGAAGAGAGAGGCTGCTATGCGAATGATTGCGGGGGGGTAAGCTTTCTGCAGAAGAAATTGCAAGTTATTCAGGACTTCCTATCAACATAGTGGAAGAGTTGGCAAATTTACAGCCAGTATAAGAAATAAGCTAACAAATAGTAGCCGGGACATGGAGATGGACTCTCTTGTGTTCCGGCTATTTCAAAATAGAACTGTAGAGAATGTTCCGGTACACTGTTTTCATGGTTCTGGCAGTGTTCCAGCCACCCATGTCGCATGATTGATGATGGAAGACACTTGTCTTAATGCGAAAAGTAGGATATAATTTAAGCAGATAGAGAAAGGGGTGTTATTATGCCATTACTGAAGGAACAGCGTTACACAATAGACTATATTTATAACCTTCCAGATGGAGAACGTGCGGAGCTGATAGACGGTCAGATTTATAACATGACTCCGCCGAGAAGAAAGCACCAGAAAATTTCATCGCTTTTGCATTTTGAGATAGTTAGTTATATTAAATCAAAAGGCGGTTCCTGCGAGGCTTATGCCGCACCATTTGCTGTATTCCTCAACAACGATCAGTATACCTATGTCGAGCCGGATATCTCTGTTATTTGCGACAAAAGCAAATTAGACGAATATGGCTGCAACGGTGCGCCGGACTGGGTGATTGAAATTGTATCACCAAGCAGCAAGAGGATGGACTATTTCACAAAGCTTTTCAAGTACCGGGAAGCTGGTGTGCGGGAATACTGGATTGTAGACCCGGAGAGAAATCAAATTATGATTTACAACTTCGAAGACGGTGATATACTGACACATATATTTTCGGATACTGTAAAGGTGGGTATTTATGAGGACTTGTACATTGATTTCTCACAAATACAGTTAGATGATATGTAAGCAACTGCCGCTGGTCGGAATGGCTGGCGGTTTTCTTGTGCGCCCAGCGGCGCACGTTTCTAATGGGTGAAAGTCCCTAATCCGCCCCAGTAGTGGGATGGACTATCTTCGGACGCGAGAGACATTTTATGAAGCTGCAAAGAAAATTGTGTTAGTTTGTGCAGGAGGTAAAATTGCAGGCTGTATTGCGGTTCATTCAATTTCAAATATGTTTTTCATTTTGAGAAAAGATTACAGTGCAGAAGAACGAAGAAAAGTACTTATCAATCTGTACAAAATCTTTGATGTGGAAGGCATAGACAGAGTAAAATTATTAGCAGGACTTCAAAATGAAGATTTTGCAGATTTTGAAGATTGCTTGTAGATGGAATGTGCAAAGGCATATATGGAGCAAAATACACTGTGACAAGAAATGTTGCAGACTATATATCTTCCGAGGTTGAAGCAATCACACCAGCAGAGTATCTTGCAAAGTAATTTGAAATTGTACAAATAGAAATGGATATGCACCAGTAAATGTAGAAATTTGTTTACTGGTGTTTTTATTGTTTGGAACTTCTACAAACTTGCTAAAAATCAGTTTAAATCTTTGGCTATGACTATGTAAAATCTGATATGGCAGAAACCTTATGTAATGATACTTTTGTATAAATCCTGGTTTTGTGCCGGTCGGAGTGAAGACAGACTACCTTAAAATCAAAAAACAACGAGGATGTCCTATACAAGGACGCCCTCGTTGTTTTTCTAAGAATATTATACCGTTGTATTTTTTGTAATGTAAATTGGATAAGAATCGGTTCCTTTCATTGTCTTGTCGTCAGATACCACAACATTCTTATCGGTAATCAGGTATTCGATATTGGCACCAGCCTTAATAACAGTATCCTGCATGAGAATACAGTTCTTGACTTTAGCGCCTTTTTCAATCTTAACACCACGGAAGAGAATGGAATTTTCTACTTCACCTTCGATGACACAACCATCGGCAGCCATAATATTTTCTACCTTGGCACCAGCGATATATCTGGTTGGATTGTCGTCACGAATCTTTGTATAAACAGGAGCAGCGTCAAACAGCGCATTTAAGTTAGCGTCATCGAGAAGCTTCATGTTTTCATTAAAGAAACTCTGTAAGCTGGTGATACGTGCAACATAGCCATCGAATTTGTAACCACGGACATTTAATTTGTCCAGGGAATTTAATAAAACATCACGCTCAAAATACCGAAGACCACGGACGAAAGCAACATCTACCATTTCAATCAGGAGTTCCCGTTTAATGACGAAAATATTCATGGAGAGATTGTGCGTGCCTTCTTCTGTAGGGTTTACGTAAATTTTTGTAATACGTCCATTGTCTAAACCATAGGAATAGTAGAAACCACCTTCGCCGGAAAGATTTAAGTAACCATCCGGAATTTCGGATTCATTATAAGCAATGGTAATGTCAGCACCGGAAGCGGCATGTGTTTCAACCAGATCTTTGAAATCAAAGTTTACGGCACAGTTGGTATCTGCTATAACAACATATTCCTCTTTCTGATGACGAAGAAAACCAACCATGCTTTCCAGAGCAGAAATACGTCCGGTATAATGCAGGGAAGTCTTTTCGGCATTTGGAGGGAACAGGGTAAGACCGCCGTTTTTGCGGACTAAATCCCATTCACGTCCGGAACCTAAATGATCCATAAGGGAATGATAGTTTTTATTTACCAACAGGGAAATGTTATCAATTCCACTGTTGCTCATACCGGATAATATAAAGTCAATCAGACGATAACGGCTTGCAAAAGGGATGGAAGCCATAAGACGCACATTTGCAAGCTCCGGAACAGTTGCATCATAACTGTTTGGGAAAATAATACCAAGTGCACTTGTCTTGGAATTTAACATACTTCTGCACCACCTTCCACATCATTACTTACCATGGCATTTGGACCAATATGTGCTCCGTCGCCTACCGTTACACCAGGACCGAGCGTTGCAACACCGGTACTGTCTCCCTCCGGCATAGCACCGACAACGGCTCCTGCGCCGATGGTTACGTTTTCAGCTACAATACAATGTCTGACAACAGCGCCTGCTTTAATAACAGAGCCACCCATAACAACCGCATCTTCAATCACAGCGCCTTTTTCAACCTTAACGCCGGCAAAGAGAACGGAGTGTTTTACGGTACCATCTACACGGCAGCCGTCAGTAATCATGGAATCCTCCACAACAGCGCCCTTGCTGATTTTGTGACCGGTCATACCACTGTTGCGGCTGAAAATCTTCCAGTCTTCGTCAAATAAGTTAATGCCGGAATTCTCAGGGTCGAGAACCTCCATGTTTGCTTCCCAAAGGGAGGAGATGGTACCAACATCCTTCCAGTAGCCGGAGAAGTGATAGGAGTACATTCTGCGGCCGTCACGAAGAAGGTTCGGAATGATATTATTACCGAAGTCGTTAGAAGAATTTGGATCTGCCTCATCTTCGGTGAGATACTTCTTTAAAATATCCCAGTTGAAAATATAAATACCCATGGAAGCCAGGTTTGACTTAGGATTCTTTGGTTTTTCCTGGAACTCGGTGATACGGTCATTCTCGTCTGAAACCATAAGACCAAAACGGGAAGCTTCTTCCCACGGTACTTCCATAACCGCTACAGAGAATTCTGCGTTCTTTTCCTTGTGGAATCGAAGGAAATCACGGTAATCCTGTTTGCAGATCTGGTCACCGGAAAGAATGATAACATATTCCGGATCGTAACGCTCGATAAATGCGATGTTCTGGTAGATGGCATTTGCTGTACCTTTATACCAGTCAGAGCCGGATGCCTGCTGATAAGGCGGGAGTACGTGCACACCTCCGTTCAGACGGTCTAAATCCCATGGCTGACCGTTTCCGATATACTCGTTTAATACGAGTGGCTGATACTGTGTTAAAATACCGACGGTATCAATGCCGGAATTTACACAGTTAGATAACGGGAAATCGATGATACGGTATTTGCCACCGAATGGAACTGCCGGCTTAGCCAGCTTCTGGGTTAATGCGTATAATCGTGATCCCTGACCGCCTGCAAGAAGCATAGCAATCATTTCTTTGCCCATAACATTACCTCCTCATAAGTATGTAGTTTTGTTAAAGTTTTAATGATTATATTATAACGTGGGAATAAGGTTTTTGCAAGAAAATTTGATAAAAAATAAGGAAATTGTATTTTCTTTTTATGGTATTTTATGGGTTTTGTTGGGCGATAGAATGGTGTGATTACGATGCATAGATTTTTTTTCTATGATATATGTTAATGCTTTATTACATAAAAATGTGCATTTGCACTATTTTGCAGAAAAAGTAAGTTGCAAAGGGAGATTTGCAGAATTATAATAGTATGGTGCGAAGAAATGGAGAGGATAAGGCAAATGAATCTTACATATAAAACTTTGGAGCAGCAGGATATTCCGGAACTGACGCTTATCATGAAGGCAGCGTTTGACGCAGATACAAAAATGCATACAGAGTTGGAAGAGGATGGTCCAAACGGATATGATACCGGTGAATTGTTACAGAAATTGATGTGTATTGGAAATGCAGAGTCTAAAGTCATCTATGCTGATGGCAGAATGGTAGGAGAATATACGGTTATCATAGATAAGGATGCGTACATTTTGGATATGCTTTTTATTGACCCGGGCTGTGCATCCAGGGGAATTGGAACTATGGTCTGGAAGGATATGGAGAAAAACTATACAGAGGCTGGGACCTGGATATTGGAAACACCGGATTATTCCAAGAGAAATCACCATTTTTATGAAAAGTGCGGGTTCAGGAAAGTGAAGGAGCATGTCTTTGAAAATGGAGGGAAATCTTTTGTGTTTATAAAGCATACAAAGGGTGTTCGGGAAAACAGGAGTATAACCAAGGGGTTGTAAAGACAGGACATGGAACAGGAAGGAATACAATATGATATTGAAGGATAAAATACCGGACAATTTTTACAGTCTGTTTCGTACAAAAAACAGGGAACACTATATGAAAATCCTCGTTGGGCTGTACGAGGAAAATAATGGTCTGTATACTTCCCTGGGGCTGACCATGGGGCAGGGAAGGCAGATTATCATGGAAATCATGGGAAGCCAGAAACTGACCTGGGAACCGGAACTGACACAGGAAAATTTTGAGGATTTTACGGTATCGGAAGGCAGTGTGCTGACAAGACTGCTGGAGTGGGGCTGGATAAAAAAAGATTATGACGAAAAGCTGAATGAGTACATTCTTTCCTTTCCGGAGTACAGCCAGTTATTTATTGAACTGTTTATAAGACTGGAGAAGGATGATAATGACCAGGAGAGGGAAAGCATACTGGCAGTGTACAGTGCTTTATATACCTACTTTCAGGATGAGGAAAAAAACAATGACATTTTGCAGAATGCCATCCGGATGTCCAGAAGGCTGAGCCAGCTGCTGTCCAATATGCAGGATGGGATGCGGAATTATTTTGATGAATTGTCCAAAAGAAAGAACTTTCTGGAAATACAGGAGGTTTTAATCAGTGAACTGAATAACAGTGACAGTAAAAAATATGCGATTCTCACAACGAAGGACAGTTTTTACCGGTATAAGGAAGCGGTGAAGGAACTGGTAGAGCAGATTTTAGGGGATTCGGATAAAAAGAAACGGCAGCTCATGACAGAACGGTCCAGCATGCAGGAAAATACGAGGGAGTATATGCGGCACAGCAAAATGATAGAGTGCTGTGAAGAGGCCGGAAAAATCTGTTACCTGATTGACAAGGAGTTCTTCGTAATAGAGCAAAAGTATAACCGGCTGATAGAACAGAAAACTATTTTTGCGAAACGGGCACTGGCGAGAATTCATTACATCCTGCAGGAAGGAAATACAGCGGAGGATTATGTGCTGAAACTGATATCGATACTGGATAAGAGCAGAAACAAAGAAGAAATTTTATCGGAGCTGGAAAACAGATTAAAATTTACGGTGCCATTTTATACAATGACCGGTAATTCGATGTACAGCAAAAAAGCAGCGGGTAAGCCGGAATTTCATCCGGTGGCAGTGAAGGAAGAAAAGACAGCGGATATGCTGGAATATATTCCGAAACCGCTGTATACAAAGAAGGAATTACAGGAATTCCGCTATAAGAATACAAAAGACGGAAGATTTGTGGCAGACAAAGACAGCATTACCAGTGTGGAAGATTTGGAAAAGCTGATGTTTTTATGGAATGAAGTGATTGGTGAGGAAAGTACGGAGGTAATGTTTGAAGGGGAAGAGGAAAAGGATGGAATGCGGTTTACAAAGCTTGTTATCCCAGCGGTGGCGCAGGATGAAACTGTTTAAAAGACAGGTTTTGTGTCTGCTTTTTGATAGAAATAATATGAAAGAGATAGTGTTTGTTAAAGTTTGTAGAGAGGAAAAGTAACATGTTTCAATATATAGAAAACTTAACGCCGGGACAGGCAGAGGATGTAAAAAAGACGATACAGGATTTATTCCGGCAGACCTGTATTCTGCAGATAAAATATGACCCGGTTTCGTTGATTGCCCGGGAAAATCCAAGGTATCATAGTTGTACGAAGCACAGGGAATTTATTGCGGATTATGTGAGTGTGCTGGGTTGTGAACTGCTTCATGACCCGCAGGAAAATATTTACCGGTTAGGCGGGGAAGGTGCCATGACACAGCGGCTGAGTCATGTTTCCACGAAGATACTGCTGCTTTTGAAATGTATCTACCGGGATAAAATCATGGGGGAAGGGCTGAAAGCTACGGTAACAACCTGTGCGGAAATCCGGAAATACGGAGCGGAAACAAATTTAATTACAGAGAAGCTGACGGCGGTGGAGTGGAACGAGGCGTTAAGTACGTTTAAACGTCACCAGATGATTGAACTGCCCTGTGCGGTTTCTGATATGGAGGATGACAGTCCGATTTATTTGTACAGTTCCATTAATATCCTGTGTCCGACGGTGGATATTAACGAGGTAGTAAAACTGTATGCGGCACAGGAAGATGGGCAGCAGCGGTTAGAAGAAGCAGGAGAAGGAGAGGAGGAAAACGATGGAACAGCCGAAGAAGATATTTACTAGAATGTGTCTGAGCAACTGGGGCGGAATTTCCCATAAAATACTGGAATTCCATGAATATATTAATTTGTTCAGCGGTATGAGCGGTTCGGGAAAATCCACGGTGATGGACGCCATTCAGATTCTGCTGTATGGAAGTATGTCCTCTAACTTTCTGAACAAGGCAGCGGACGATGCCAAAAATAAGAGAAGTGTATTCAGTTACCTGCGGGGAGAACAGTAAGACGGCAGTGCCAACCGTGCCAATCAGGATTTCAGAACGATTATTGCGCTGGAAATTAAAGATACCGGACTTGGGACAACCACCTGTGTCGGTGCGTGGTTTGAAGTACATAAAAATGAAACAGAGCTGAAAAAGTATTATTTTTTCAGTCATTCCGGAAAAATGCCGGAGGAAGGGTATCTTAATGCGGAAGGGCTCCATTATTCTTTCAAGGAATTGCAGGCGCTGATTGAATCCAGGCAGAAATCAAGGGATAACAGGGGGCGTGGGGAAGTAAACCGGATTTATGGTTCGCTGGAATCCTATACAACGAATCTGAATGATGTGATTTTTGGATTTATTGACGGCGGAAGATTCCGTACCATGCAAAAGAGTGCCATTGCCCTGAAAATGACGAATGGAACCGGACAATTCATCCGGGATTATATGTTTACCCGCAGTGAGGGCGATGTAATCGAAACACTGTCGGAACAGTTAGGTGCTTACCGGGAGATTAAAGAGAAGATAGAAGATGTTAAGAAACGTATTGATTTGCTGACAGTGGTACAGGAAAAAGGCATGGAACTGGTAACGATCCAGGGAGATGCGGAACTTATGAAGTCCAGAATTAAGTGTGTGGACATCATGGGAACAAAAAGGAAAATAGAGCATAGTCAGCAGAAACTGGAGATTTACAGCCAGGAAAAAGAAGAGTTAGAGAAAAACAAAAACAGGCTGGAAACAGAAGAAAATGAGACAGAGGAAGAACTGGTACAGGTGAAGGCGGATATCCAGTCCAGTGACCTGGGGAGTAAAAAACAGCATTTGGAGGATCTGGAAAAACAGCTGCGGTATCTGGCAGAGAACAGCGGACAGTGGCGTGGTATTACAGCCGGATTACAGAAATGGTGTGAGGATGAGACGGCAAAGGACTATGTAAGCAATTATCTGCTGGAGCAGATTGAAGAATTTTTATCCGGCAACATTGACGAGAACGCCTGTGAACAGCTGCGAAAGCTGATAAAGAGTGAGAAAAAAGAGATAGATGAGCTTCGCAGACAGTTTGAGCAGAAAAAGGATGAGATAACCAAAGAACTGGAGGAAAAGAAAACCCTGGTGGATGATATGCAGAATAACCGGAAAACCTACAGTCCGGGCATTCGTCAGGTGAAGGAACTGCTGGAGCGGAAGCTTGGTGATTTATATGGAAAAAAGGTGAATGTGCATGTATTTGCGGACCTGTTTGATATTGTGGACGAGGAATGGAAAAATGCCATTGAGGGCCGGATGGGCAGTGTGAAATATGCGCTGATTACGGAACCGCAGTACGCACATAATGCAGCGGAATTGTTTAAGGGTCTGAAACGGTTTGAGGATGTCAAGCTGATTCATTCGGATGCCATTCTGAAGATGGAAAAACATGTGCTGGAACATTCGTTGTATGAGTCTGTTTCCACGGACGAGGACTACGTGGATGAATGTTTAAAGCACTACATTGGAAAGATTGTGAAGTGCAGGAGCGTGGAGGAACTGGAGAAAGTCAGGGATGGTGTGACACCGGACTGTTATTCCTACAGCAATTTTATGTTCCGCCATCTGCGTCAGAAGGACTATACAACGGGAGCGTGTATAGGACGTAAGGTTTCGAAGAAAAAACTGCAGGAGTACATGGAGCAGATAGAAGTTCTGGAGAAAAAGCATATAGAAAATACGATTCTTTGTCAGGACTTTAAGGAAATTCAGGAATTTGAAAGTCTGGCACATTATGAACCGGCACTTTTGGTATCTTTGTCAAAGGCGAATAAAGAACTGGAGCAGGTGCTTCGGGAAAAACAGGAACTGGAACAGGAGATTCGCAAGTTGTCTGAGGGCGAATATAAGCAGCTGGAACAAAAGAAGGTGGCACTGGAAAGCAAAAGGGCAGAACTGAAGCAGAAAATTTCTGAGTATAACAGCCGGCTGGTGTCAAGAATCCGGGATATTGCAGCACTGGAAAATGATATCCGTTTCCATGAGGAACGTTTAAGTATTGAGCAGTATGGGTATGTGCCTGACGCAGGGCTGGAACAGGAAGTGGAGAAAGAGCTTAAGAAGGTATCCGGCAATACACTGGCAGAGCGTTTCAGAAACCAGTTGGAGACGTTAAACCAGCAGGAAAAAGTGTTGTCAGAGGAGCTGACGAAAGCACGGCTGGATTATGTGATGGCCTATCCGGCCTGTGGTTTTACGGCTGCGGAACATTCCAATGATGTTTATATGGAAAAACTGAATGATTACCGGAAAAATTATGAGCCGCAGTATCAGGAGGAATTTGACAAACAGTGCGGAAAGGTGTACCAGACGCTGAAAGAGAATATTGTGGCAAAAATTCATAATGATATTAAGCAGGCGATGCGGCATAAAAACGAAATTAATCGTATGCTGAAGGATACTAATTTTGGAGACAGTGTGTACCAGATTAAAATTGAGGCGGCAAAAACGGAGGATGGACAGTTTTATGAGATGCTCACTGCCAAAGAGCTGGATACCAAGAATGTAAACCGCTATGATATTGAGGGGCAGTTGAGTTTTGGGGATGATGAGTTCTACCAGAAATATGAGAAGAAGCTGAATCTGTTGATGCAAAAATTTATGCCGCCAAGGGGTGGCGATGAAAGTTCCCTGGAAGCCAGCCGCAGGGAAATGGAAAAGTATGCGGATTACCGCACCTACCTGCATTTTAATATGTACGAGCAGGTGGAGGATGAGCATGGGGTTATCCGGGAAAATTATGTGGATGAAATGGCAGGAAGGGATTCCGGTGGGGAAGGGCAGAATCCAAAGTATGTTGCCCTGCTGGCAGGTTTTGCCATGCTGTACATGGACCAGAGCAACCGGGATTCCAGAATCAAACTGGTGCTGCTGGATGAGGCGTTTTCCAAAATGGACCAGAAGCGGAGTGAGGTCTGCTTAAAGTATGCGAGAAAGCTGAACCTGCAGCTGATTGTCTGTGTGCCGGATGAACGACTGTCTTCCCTGATCCGGAATGTGGACTGTGTGTATGGATTCCGGCGGGATAAAAATAACCAGATTTCCATGCTGCATATTGACAAAGGAAATTATCTGGAACTGATGGAAGGGTAAGGCGGCAGCAACGGTGGGAAGACAGCGGGTGAACAGTAGAAAAAGGTATCACGGAATTTTCAATGTGATGCCTTTTTCTGGGTGGTATTTTTTTGAAATTTATGATAAACTATCTCCATGATGGTTTGTCTGTAAAACAGCCAGGCAGCAGAACCACAACATACAGAAAGGCAAAAAAGAATGGAAAACAAATTTACATTTCAGGGTCACACCTTTGATGACGAAAAACAGTTAATAGCTGCAAAAAAGGAAGCAGAGGCAATCGAATATCTCCGTGCAAAAACGGATTTTAATAATGCAAATAATCTGATGAAACTGTATAACCGGATTCTGGACAAGGATATGATGGAAACCGTGGTTGGCATTGAATTTTTAAAAGAAATCAGGACGATGCTTTTAAACTGTGGGATGTTCAGGGAGGAACAGATCCGGCCGGTACCGCTGCTGCCGGAGGTAAAGAAACTGAAAAAGAGAAAGGAAATCCAGACAAGAAGCAGAGAGCGCACCTTATTGGAGAGGAGCGAGCGTCAGAATACAGTTTTAAAGACAGTGTGCTTCTTTCTTGTTGTGCTGGTGGTGGGGATGTTTGTGATTGTGCTGACGGGAACACGTTCGCCGCTTGCCATCCGGTATGAAGAACAGATTATTAATAAGTATGCGGCATGGGCACAGGAACTGCAGGAAAAGGAGGATTTTCTGCGGGAGTATGTACGGCAGCTGGAAGCACAGGGCATTGAGGTGCCGGGCTGGCAGGAGCCGGACTGGGCGGAGGAAGATGATACGGCTGACGGAAAAGAAAAATAATAGGAAGACATATGAAGTGATACAGCGCAAAAACACAGGAAACTCATAAAGAAAACACAATTTGTACATAAAATCCCGATATCATGGAAAAAGATACAATAAAAGCAGTGTGCCGGAAGGCAGATACCGGATGGAAGGGGAACAGAGGTTATGGACCAGATAAAAATACTTGTAGTGGATGATGAAAGCAGAATGAGGAAGCTGGTACACGATTTTCTTGCAAAGCAGGGGTATGCCGTGCTGGAAGCGGAAAATGGGGAAGAAGCAGTGGATATGTTCTTTTCAGATAAGAATATCAGCCTGATTATTCTGGATGTCATGATGCCGAAAATGGATGGTTGGCAGGTATGCCGGGAAATCCGGCAGTATTCCCAGGTGCCAATTATTATGCTGACAGCAAAAAGTGATGAACGAGATGAACTGATGGGATTTAATCTGGGAGTGGATGAGTATATTTCCAAACCGTTTTCACCAAAGATTCTGGTGGCAAGGGCAGAGGCAATTCTGCGGCGTGCCAGTACGGTTCAGGAGGAGGCACTGGAAATTGGAGGAATTGTACTGGACAAGGCGGCGCATTCCGTAAAAATTGACGGCCAGCCGGTGGACTTAAGTGTAAAGGAGTTTGAACTTCTGGAATATTTCCTTACCAATAAGGGAGTGGCGCTGTCCAGGGAAAAAATTTTGAACAATGTCTGGAATTATGATTATTTTGGTGATGCCAGAACGATTGATACCCATGTGAAAAAGCTGCGAAGCAAGATGGGAGAAAAGGGCGATTACATTAAAACCATCTGGGGAATGGGCTACAAGTTTGAGCCGTAACAGTGAGGAAACGGGACGATGAAGAAGAAAATTTCCTGGAGAGTGAAAATGGTTCTGCTTATGCTGGTAGCGGTGGTTGGTGCCATAGCAGTTACCTGGGTGCTGAACAGAACCTTTCTGGAAGATTATTATTTATACAGTAAAATGAATATGCTGGACAGTGTATTCCGGGAAGTCCGGAGCGTTGTGCTGGAGGCTGAGGAAAGGGCGATAGAAAAAGAAGACAGCCAGCCGGAAGAGGAATCTTTAAAAGGGTTTCTGATAGAGGAACTGGAATCGTCCCAGGGAGCCGGGGAGCAGAGGATTGTACTGAAACTTTCTGATGCGCAGAAGCTTGAGCTGGATGTACAGGCAATCCGGAACGATGTGTCCATTCTGGTGGCACAGAATGCACAGTCGCTGTATTATACTTCTACCAACCGGAGTCCGGATACTATGTTTTATATGCTGGACCGGATTATGCCGGATTTTTATCCGGGACAAAAAGCAGAGTTTAATGCTTACCAGAAAATAAAAACAGTCGATAATATATATGATATTTATGAAAGCTATGACATGAGAACCAAAACGACTTCCATTGAGCTTGTGTGGACAGAGCCGGAGAGCGGTGCGTATGTGCTGATCCGTACCAGTCTGGAGAGTCTTCAGGCAAATGCGGATATTGCCAATAAATTTCTGGCGTATGCCGGAATTGTGGTGGCACTGCTGGTGTCGGCTGGCGTATTTTTTGCAACAAAGTCTTTTGTACGTCCGGTGGAAGAATTATCCGGTATTGCAAAACGGATGAGCAATCTGGATTTTAATGCAAAATATGAAGTAAGAAGCAATGACGAAATTGGAGAGCTTGGACATAGTATCAATCTGCTGTCAGAGAAGCTGGAGGATACCATTTCTGATTTGAAGAGTGCCAATAACCAGCTGCAGAGGGATATTGAGCAGAAGGTCCAGGTGGATGAAATGAGAAAGGAGTTTCTGTCCAATGTGACCCACGAACTGAAAACGCCAATTGCACTGATTCAGGGGTATGCAGAAGGATTAAAGGACAATATTTCAGAGGATGCGGAAAGCAGGGAGTTTTATTGTGATGTAATTATAGATGAAGCTTCCAAAATGAACAAGATGGTGAAAAAACTTCTGACTTTGAACCAGATTGAGTCCGGCAATGATATGGTGGAACTGGAACGGTTTGATATCACGGCACTGATAAAGTCCGTACTGGAATCTTCTGAAATTCTGATAAAACAGAAGGATATCCGGGTGCAGTTTGAATATACCGAACCGGCAGAGGTCTGGGCAGATGAATACATGATGGAGGAGGTAGTGACAAATTATCTTACCAATGCCATTCATCATGCTGCCATGGAAAAGGTGATTGATATCCGGGTAATCCATCAGGGAAAAAACGTGAGAGTTTCTGTATTTAACACCGGCAGTCCGATTCCGGAGGAGGATATTGATAAAATCTGGATTAAATTTTACAAAGTGGATAAGGCAAGAACCAGGGAATATGGTGGCAGCGGTATCGGACTGTCCATCGTCAAGGCAATTATGGAGTCACATAACCAGCCATTTGGCGTCATTAATCACTCCAATGGAGTAGAGTTCTGGTTCGAACTGGAGGCAAATATAGAAATTTAGACCTAAACTTTCGAAGAAATGTTGCCGAATGAACAGAAAAGTGTTAAAATAGAATTAATATAGTCAGAAAAAGTAGAAACAGGAGGAGTTTCTTGTGAAAAAGCGTATATGTATAGTTGGAATGTCGATGTTGCTTTGTATGATGTGTGGGTGTCTGCAGAGTACACCGCTTACAGATGAGGAACTGGATGTGGTAGCAGAGTATGCGGCAAATCTGCTTCTGAAGTATGATGTGAATTATGATTCACCATTGTATTATGTGGAAGAGATGACAGAGCTGCTGAGTCCGACACCGACACCAACGCCGGTAGTGACACCGGTTCCGGACGGAGCGGAAAGTGGCATGCAGGGAAATGGTTCCAGTGTTGTACCGGGAGGAACAGATCCGGAGGTAACCATAGGTTCTATTAATGATGCAGAGACCAACAAGCAGCTGACCCAGGTGATTGCGGAAGAAAATTTTTCAATTACATGTGAAAATTTTGAATTGATGGATGCCGTGGAAAGCAATGATTATTTTTCGCTGGTAGCCAAAGAGGGCAGACAGTATGCGGTAGTTACGTTCCGGCTGCACAATAATACAGAGCAGGATCAGATATTTGACGCTTCAGAAAACGGTCTGGAATATCTGCTGGATATTAATGTAGGTACTGTGTCGAGAGTGTCTCTTTCCATGCTGGAAAATGATATGCAGTATATGCCGATTACTGTTCCTGCAAAAGGAGAAGCAGAGGCAGTACTTGTATTCGAAATTGGGACAGAAGAGATTAATACAGCCCACCTGATGATTTCCAACAAAGCAGAGGAAACAGTTTTTATTAAGGTGTATGGAAAATAGGTTGAATTATCAGTAAATTTATACTATAATAATAAAAAGAATAAATAACTGGAGGGGTACTATTATGGATACAGGTATTTTGTTAGAAAGCGGAACGAATGAGTTAGAAATTCTGGAATTTATGGTTGGAAATAATCGGTATGGCATCAATGTTGCAAAGATACGGGAAATTCTTCCATATACAAAAGCGGTGCCTGTACCGAATTCGGACCCGGCAATCGAAGGTATTTTTATGCCTCGTGATGAAATTATTACAAGTATTAATCTGGCAAAAGTATTAAATTTAAGAGAATCAGAGAATCCATCTTCGGATTTATATGTCGTTACATATTTTAATCATACGAATGCAGCGTTCCATGTGCATTCCGTAGTGGGAATTGAGCGTGTTTCCTGGGCAGATATTTTAAAGCCGGATGCAACCTTGAGTTCCCAGGGAAATGGTGTGGCAACGGGTATTGTTAAAATTAATGGACGTCTGATTATTCTGCTGGATTTCGAAAAAATTATTGCAGATATCAGTCCGGCGACTACATTGAAAATTGAAGATGTAGAGGCTCTGGGTGCAAGAGAGAGAAGCAGTCTGCCAATTCTGATTGCAGAAGATTCCCCATTGCTGTCCCATCTGATTCAGGACTGCTTAAAGAAGGCAGGATACAGCAACCTGATTGTCAATATGGATGGTCAGGAAGCATGGGAAAAAATTGATAAATTTGCACAGGATGGTACACTGGCAGATAAGGTTAAGCTGGTGATTACTGATATTGAAATGCCAAGAATGGATGGACACCGTCTGACCAAACTGATTAAATCCAATGGAAAGACATCGTTCCTTCCGGTAATTATTTTCTCTTCCATGATTTCGGAAGAAATGATGAGAAAGGGAACCAGTCTGGGTGCGGATGCACAGATTACAAAGCCGGAGATTGGCACTCTGGTTGAAGAAATTGACCGTTTGATTTTAAAATAAGGGCTACATAAGAAGTAAGCAGGAATGAGGGAGAAGATGGCAATTTGTAAGCATTGCGGGGCAGAATTTGAAGATGGTCTGGAATCCTGCCCAAATTGCGGCCAAACAGCAGAAACCGGTTTTGGAGATTTTTTTGAACCGGATGAGGAACTGGAAGAAGAGGCATATAATATATTTGATGCTCCGGAGGAATTTGATCTGGACAGTCTGCTTTCCAAGGAATTCCAGCAGGAAGAGCGGAAAAAAGAACCGGTATCAGAGGCAATGCCGGAGATGCTGGATTTTGGCATGGAAGAACCAGAGGAAGCAATCGGGTTTGCAGAAGATCCAATCGGTTTTGGTGAGCCGGAAGCGGATGGTTCTGAAGAAATGGAGCTGGCACAGATGCTGGGTCTTTCGGAAGCAGATGTGGCGGAAGCCATGACAGAGCAGCCACCGGAGGAAATGGAGGCAGCACCAGTGGAAGAACCGTTAGATGATCTTGGCTTTTTGCTTCAGGATGAAGGAAGCCTGGAAGAACTTTCGCCGGATTTACCGGAAGGTGATGGACTGGCCGGTGATGATCTGATTTTTCCAGAAATGGAGGAAACGGATTTTGCAGGTCTGGATGAACTGTTCCAGGATATGGGAGGAGAATCCGGTTCCGGGGAAACGCAGCAGGATGATGTAATTGTGCTGGATCAGGAACTGGAAGATCTGATTGCTGCCAGTGGAACCATGGCAGCAGCCGGAGCAAAAGCAGAAGCCGGTGAAAAGAAAAAAGGAAAGAACTCCAAGAAAGAAAAAAAGGAAAAGAAACCTTTCTTTAAACGGGTATTCGGTAATGTGCCGGTAGATCCGTCCAAAAAGAAGCCGGAACCTACGCCGGAAGAGTTAGAAGAAAAGAAAAAGAAAGAGGAAGAAGAGAAAAAACAGAAGGCGCAGGAAAAGAAATTAGCTGCGGAAGAAAAGAAAGAAGCGGCAAAAGCTGCCAAGGAAGAAAAGGCAAGACAGAAAGCATTAGCCAAGGAAGAAAAAAAGGCGAAGAAACTGGAAGAAGCAAAACAGATTCTGGAAGATATGCAGGAAACAAGAATCAACCGGGTCGGAGCAACTATTGTTTTTGTATTCTTCGCGTTAATTGCCGTGGGACTGTTTTTTGGAAGTGATTTATTTGGCTACAATGTCAGCGTGAATAATGCGGAGGAAAGTTTTAACAGGGCATTAAATAATGATGTTAAGTACTATACCGATGCTTATAATGAAATCTACGGTCTGGAAGTGAAACCGGAAGAACAGGTGCTCAGTGACAAGATTATGACAGTTATGTTTGTAAATCAGGAGCTGAATTCTTATAACAGTTACATGGTAATGGAAAATTACCAGGCTGCGCTGCATTCACTGC
This sequence comes from Lachnospiraceae bacterium, assembly GCA_017938285.1. Taxonomy (GTDB): domain Bacteria; phylum Bacillota; class Clostridia; order Lachnospirales; family Lachnospiraceae; genus SIG299. The sequence continues at coordinate 1,997 of JAGBBW010000073.1, read as the reverse complement.
TTCAGGGACTGTACCGTTATGGCAAGTATTATGAACAGGCAATTCCGCTTGGTATTGACCGGGATATGGATTATGTCAGAACCCAGATATTAAAGGCACTGGAGAGTACATTCCATGTTTCGGAGGATGAGGCAGAGGTACTGCGCAGCAGGCTGGAAGACACCATGCCGGAAGGAACCAGAACAGCGCTGGATAAAGAAGCAGAGTTAGTATATAATCTGGAGCTTTATAAGGTTTTGATGGAATGCGGATTAGTGGAAAAATAAGGCGGAACAGACAATGATAGCTATAATTGATTATGATGCAGGTAATTTAAAGAGTGTGGAGAAGGCGTTGCTTTTTCTTGGAGAAGAAGCGAAGGTGACTTCAGATGCAAAAGAGATTCTTTCGGCAGATAAAATTATTCTGCCGGGAGTAGGTGCTTTTGGCGATGCCATGGAAAAATTAAATACAAGCGGTCTTTCTGATACGATCAGAGAGGCCGTGGCAAAGAAAATACCGTTGCTGGGGATTTGTCTTGGACTGCAGCTCTTGTTTGAAAGCAGTGAAGAGTCTCCTGGAGTGAGTGGACTTTCCGTGTTAAAGGGAAGCATTCGGAGAATTCCGGATAAAGAGGGATTTAAGGTTCCCCATATTGGCTGGAATTCCCTGGCGGTGAATCCGGAATCCCGGTTATTCCGTGGAATTCCGCAGGAATCCTATGTTTATTTTGTTCATTCCTATTATTTAAAGGCAGAGGAGCCAATTGTGGCAGCGACTACAGATTATGTGGTTGACATTCATGCAGCAGTAGAAAAAGAGCATATTTTTGCCTGCCAGTTCCACCCGGAAAAGAGTGGGGAAATTGGACTGAAGCTGTTGAAAAATTTTGCTACAATGTAACAGGAATGGAGGAAAATTATGTTTACCAAACGAATTATCCCATGTCTGGACGTGCACAACGGCAGAGTGGTAAAAGGTGTAAACTTTGTAAATTTAAAAGATGCCGGAGATCCGGTGGAAATTGGTGCGGCTTATGATAAAGCTGGTGCAGATGAACTGGTATTTCTGGATATTACAGCTTCTTCGGATGCCAGGGCAATCAAGACGGAACTGGTCCGTAAGGTAGCAGAGCGTGTGTTTATTCCGTTTACTGTAGGCGGCGGCATCCGTACGGTAGAAGATTTCCGCGATATTTTAAGAGAAGGTGCAGATAAGGTGGCAGTAAATACAGCAGCGATTCTGGAGCCGGAATTAATCAGCCGTGCAGCGGATAAATTTGGAAGCCAGTGTGTGGTTGTTGCTATTGATGCCAAGCGGCGTGCCGATGGTTCCGGCTGGAATATTTATAAAAACGGTGGCCGGGTAGATATGGGAATTGATGCGCTGGAATGGGCGGAAAAGGCATACAGGCTTGGTGCCGGAGAACTATTGGTTACCAGTATGGACAAAGACGGTACAAAGGATGGCTATGATCTGGAGCTTACCAGAAGAATTTCTGAGCTGGTAAAAATTCCGGTTATTGCTTCTGGTGGTGCCGGCAGTCTGGAGCATTTTAAGGATGCCCTGACCGATGGTCAGGCAGATGCTGCCCTGGCGGCTTCGTTATTCCATTATAAAGAGCTGGAAATCAGTGAAGTAAAACAGTATCTGCGGAAAGAAGGAGTCAGTGTACGTTTGTAGGTGACACAAATTATCTTTCACCGGCTGGTATAATGACAGAAATTTTGTTAAGAAGTTTAGTTTGCAAGGCAGAACCGCTTTGAAATTAGACTTCTTAACTTTTATTATGGAAAAGGAGAAACAGGAATGGGAATGATTACAAATGACTGGATGACTGCCATCAGGTCAGAATTCAGTAAGGACTATTATAAGGAATTATACAGTTTTGTAAAGCAGGAGTACAGCGAATATCCAGTGTTTCCGCCATCGGAAGATATTTTTAACGCATTTCATCTGACTCCGCTTTCCAAAGTGAAGGTAGTGATTCTGGGGCAGGACTCATATCATAATGTAGG
>JAGBBW010000012.1 GCA_017938285.1 Lachnospiraceae bacterium | reverse complement strand
TCTTCGTAGTTGTAACCTTCCCAGGTCATGAAACCGATGAGAGGGTTCTTACCAAGAGCAAGTTCACCAAGGGAAGTAGATGGACCATCAGCGATAACCTGACCTGCTTCCACACGCTCGCCCTTCACAACGATAGGTCTCTGGTTAATGCTGGTACCCTGGTTGCTTCGTGCGAACATTAAGAGCTTGTAGGTGTCTCTTGTATTATCATCATTCTTAACTGTAATTTCCGTGGAAGTTGCACGCTCTACGATACCTGCCTTTTTGGAAACAACGCAGACACCGGAGTCAACTGCAGTCTTTGCCTCCATACCTGTACCAACTGCCGGAGCTTCGGTAAAGAGAAGCGGAACGGCCTGACGCTGCATGTTGGAACCCATGAGGGCACGGTTTGCATCGTCGTTTTCCAGGAATGGAATCATGGCTGTAGCAACAGAGAATACCATTTTAGGAGAAACGTCCATTAAGTCAACTTTTCTCTTTTCGAACTGGGAAGTCTCTTCACGGTAACGGCCGGATACGTTGTTGTTTACAAAGTGTCCGTCCTCATCCAGAGGCTCATTCGCCTGCGCTACTACATATTTATCTTCTTCATCTGCCGTGATGTAAATAACATCATCGGTAACCCTTGGATTTGCAGGGTCAGACTTGTCTAACTTACGGTATGGAGCCTCCAGGAAACCATACTCATTAATTCTTGCATAAGATGCAAGAGAGTTAATCAGACCGATGTTCGGACCTTCCGGAGTCTCGATAGGACACATTCTGCCGTAGTGGGTGTAGTGTACGTCTCGTACTTCGAAGGAAGCACGGTCTCTGGAAAGACCACCAGGACCTAACGCGGATAAACGTCTCTTGTGGGTCAGTTCACCCAGAGGGTTATGCTGGTCCATAAACTGGGACAGCTGGGAGCTTCCGAAGAATTCCTTCACAGCGGAAGTCACCGGCTTGATGTTGATTAAGTTCTGTGCATTAACACCCTCTACATCCTGGGTTGTCATTCTTTCACGAACCACACGCTCCATTCTGGAAAGACCGATTCTGTACTGGTTCTGTAATAACTCACCAACCGCACGGATACGTCTGTTGCCCAGATGGTCGATATCATCCTTGGAGCCAATGCCGTATTCCAGATGCATGTTGTAGTTAATGGAAGCAAAAATATCTTCCTTTGTAATGTGCTTTGGAATCAGGTCGAAGATATTCTTCTTAATGGCATCCAGTAACTCTTCACGGTCTGTATAGGTATCTAACAGTTCTCTGAGCTTTGGATAGTAAACAGCCTCGGTAATGCCAAGGGCAGCCTTATCCTCTTCAGAAATGTACTCTGCGATATCTACCATGAAGTTGGAAAGTACACGGCAGTTTCTTTCTTCTGTCTGTACTACAATATATGGAATTGCTGCATTCTGAATCTTTACCGCAAGATCTTCGGTAATTTCCACGCCTGCCTCTGCCAGAATCTCACCATCAGCGCTGATGACATCCTCTGCCAGCTTAAAGCCTGTGACACGGTTCTTGAACGCAAGCTTCTTATTGAACTTATAACGGCCTACCTTTGCCAGATCGTAACGTCTTGGGTCAAAGAACATACCGCGGATTAAGGACTCTGCACTGTCCACGGATAACGGTTCACCCGGACGAAGCTTCTTATATAATTCTAACAGACCATCCTGGTAATTTTCGGATGGATCCTTGGCAAAGCTGGCAGTCAGCTTTGGCTCCTCACCAAACAAATCGGTAATCTGCTGGTTTGTACCAACACCAAGCGCACGAATTAAAACGGTAATCGGCACCTTTCTGTTACGGTCCACACGTACATAGAACACATCGTTGGAGTCTGTTTCATACTCTAACCATGCACCACGGTTTGGAATAACGGTGGAAGAATACAGTGTCTTACCAATTTTATCATGTCCAATTGCATAATATATTCCAGGGGAACGTACAAGCTGGCTGACAATAACTCGTTCTGCACCATTAATAACGAAGGTACCGGTTTCTGTCATAATCGGAAGATCGCCCATGAAAATTTCATTTTCTTTTGTCTCGCCATTTTCCTTATTATGAAGACGAACTTTTACCTTCAAAGGCGCCGCATATGTTGCATCACGTTCCTTACACTCTTCAATTGTGTACTTCTTATCTTCTTCACACAGCTGGAAGTCCACAAACTCTAAGCTTAAGTGATTGGAATAATCGGAAATCGGAGAAATATCCTCAAACACTTCATACAGGCCTTCCTTCAGGAACCACTGGTAGGAATCCTTCTGAACTTCAATGAGATTTGGCATTTCCAGAACTTCTTTCTGTCTGGAGTAACTCATTCTGACGCCTTTTCCGACTTTCATTGGACGAATTCTGTTTTTATCCATTGACGTTTTCACCCCTTGATATTTTTTGTATAAATGTATATTGTGGCTTTTCAAATGTGAAAATGTATGCTATAATATAGATATATGGGCATACAAAACCACAATAGTGCATTTTTCATGTTAGCACGTTTGTGTCAAGATGTCAAGTCCTTTTTCGAAAAAATTACCAGAATAAACAGAATACTTTTTACTATTAAAAAAAGCCGCTGACCACAATGCTGTGATTCACGGCTTTCTTTTTTATTCCTAACGGTTCCATACCTTTATTCTATCGTGCCCATTCCTGGGATATTGGCAAAATCAATACTCAAATCTTCATAAATTCCTGCCTTTACAGAATCTGCAAAGGTAAAATCCAATATATCTTCTGTTTCAAAATTGTAAACAGTAATACGATTTTTCAATGGATCTGCAATCCAATATTCCCGGACTCCGGCAGTGCGGTATTTAAACAGTTTCGTAAAATAGTCCATCCTCCTGCTTCCAGGTGATACAATCTCAATAATCCAGTCCGGTGCGCCATTACACCCCTTGTCATCCAGTTTATTTTTATCACATATAACAGAAATATCCGGCTCCACATAGTTTTTATCATCTTTATTTAAAAATACGGCAAATGGCGCCGGTATAACTTCACAGGAACCCTGTTTTGATTTAATATAAGTATTAATTATGGTGGATAATTCAACTACAAGTTTCTGATGCCGGAAATTTGGCGGAGCCATAAAATAAATCTGACCATCTATCAGTTCCGCACGTTCCCCTTCTGGAAGATTATAAATATCCTCTATCGTATAACCTCGTTCTTTCCGTAATGGCATAGTAACATTTCCTTTCTTCCTGAATCACTTTCTTGCAGGACAAAACAGCAAGTGTTTTGTCCTGTACTAAACAGTTACCTTACTTCTTTCCTTCACCCTCCATGCTGCTGACAGGTTTTCTGAAATACATATATCCAAGAAAAACAACCAACGATACCGCAAACAATACCAGCTGAACTGGTTCTATTACCGTGGAAAATGCCAGACCAATGCTGACAAACGATAAAAACAATACCAGAAGCACGGTTTCCTTATTTTCTTTTTTCCTGTTATACAGCACCAGATAAACGCACATTCCAAAAGCAGCCAGAACTACAGACCACCATGGACCTTCCCCCAGCAGTGACAGTGAAACAAAAAGAAGACTTCCCGACTGTAACGCTACCAGCTTCCACCCACTCAGGGAAACCATCTTGTGAAACAGCAGTTCATCAAGCGCAAGTAATAAACCGGTTCCAATTCCAAAGAAAATATAACCTGGCAGACGAATACTGCCGATTAAAGAACATACCAGAAAAATACCTATACTTTCCAACATTATTTCGTACCTCCGCGTGTTTTTCCAATACCGGACAAAATCCTCTGGAAGAAAGATTTTTTGTTCCGTTACTACTTTACTTTGACAGTGTATCACTGTTTTACTGGTTTTGCAATAACAAAAAGGGCCTGTTACAAATTCAACAAAGCCGCAATCCACTACTCACCCATTTTTTTCAGTTCATCTGTTTTACGATGATTCAAAACGGCATATATCCCCCTACAATTTATTCAATAATCCTCTTGTAAAAACTTCCTCCTCGTCTTCATATCCCTTAAAATAAATCATATCTATCTCATCATGATTAAAAAACACATTATATTTTTCACTCAAATTTCCCTCTGGATACAAGCATGCCACATAATCCCATTTTTTATTTGAACCAGATTGAATTTGTTTTCTTCCATAAATCATTATTTTTTTAGTACCATTTTTTAAACATACCACAGAACCTATTGGCAAATATTCATTCATTTCCTTCCTCCTTAAAATCTAAAGTCAGCCTATAACTGTCCATGACTTTCTTTATCTTCTTTATAATATCTTCTTTCATTTCCTTTTCAGCAACCTTAATTTCTATTCCCATGCTATCTCTTAAAGAAGACAGCTTCATTTGATACTCCATGGTATCTGGATTTTTTTCCTTATCATCCTGTATGCCGGCAAAAAAATGTAGCGGTCCCTCATACTCCCATAAGTTTTCATAGTCTTCCAAAAGTGTAATCAGTATATAAGAATCTACATTCTTACACTTAATCCAGACATTATCCCCCACTGTATCCACAGATTCATATCCTTTAAAATCTTTCCATAAACTTTTATCATCCACACTGTTCTCTATACATAAATAAAACTCTGTTTCATACAAAAGCACAAAAAGGATATCTTTCAATAAATATTTCCACCAATCATAATTTTCATAATGATTCAGCGAATGCTCCAGAGTAAAAAAATATTGATGATCTGTTACTCTTTCCAGAACCGCCCCAGTCAGCCGTTCTTTTGGAAATTTTTTTCTTTTCTTTAGCATATCACCTATTCATAACCTCCTTAGCTATTCCTTCTCCGACTGTTTTTCCTCCAATAGCACCTACAATACCACCGATAAATCCTCCTATAATTCCGCCTATTGTTGTTCCTAAGCCTGGACAAATCATTGTACCAATTGCTGCTCCTCCTGTTGCTCCAGCTTTTGCACCACCAATTGCTCCAACCCAACTTCCAGCAACTCCTGAAGTAGTTGTAATTGTATTTTCTCCTACTTTGTTTCCATCTTTTTTATAAGCATCATAAATCTCTTTTCCATCCATTATTGCTGCTGCAACAGCAACCGCTCTTCCTCCTACCTTAAGTGTTTTCGTTATTTTACCTGCATTTTTCCCAATATTATATGTAACACTCGAAATTTTCTTATGATTCAATGCCTGATAAATTTTATTATTGGGATAAAGTGAAGAATTCGTATTAAAATGATTATACGTTACTTTTCCATGAGGTCCATCTACTCTAAAAACAGAAGCACCTCTCGCCACTCCATCTTTTACCTTCCCAGCAGTACTATCTAATAGATTGAATACGTTTGCTCCAGAAGTCTTAGAAGCTACTTTAAAACTAGTTCCGCTATATGGATTTGTCTGCACAGCTGTACTAACACCTTTTATCATTTCTTTTCCATTACTATTGTTTTGTTCATTATATTTGACTGTACTTTCTGTTTCAGAATAATTGCCATATGTGCACCTGTAATAACTGCTTATTGCCATTTCCATACCTCCATTATAACATCGTTTTTATTTTCCAGGACAATAATACTCTATCAGAACATTTTTTCCTATAACAAAAGTGGAACATAAAAAAAAAATTAATGCTCCACTTTTGTTATAGACTTTTTATAAAAAATAGGTTATGTTCTGAATGTAGTAAAAAACTAACTTTAGAAACAAAGGAGATTCCCATGAAAACACTGAAACGTTGTACATCTTTATTATTATTACTTGCTTTATTCACAACCATTGTACCAATTCCAAAAAATACAGGAAATGATTATCCCATTTCTGTCTGTGGAGATGATGATATTTATGAAAAAAGGTTTGATGATTACATTGGAAAAAAATGATTAATCTAATTCTTCCGGATACAATTCCCTTAGCCGTCTCTCATACAGACTTTTGGAATGAAACCAGGCCTTGCTAATATAATATGCTTTCACGAGACATTCTTTGCAGCGTGCTTCTTCCTGCTCTGTTAATGTCTCTTTCTTCTTTATCATCCAGTAATTCCAGAAAATATCATAATACACCTCTGCCAGATAGCGAAACTCATCCTGCTCTTCACACAGTTTCAGCGTTTTCTCATCCATCTCAATAGCCATCCTGTGCTGCTCCAGATTTCCAAGCACATCTCCCATACGCCACCTGACATACACCAGATATGCCAGACTATATTCCTGCTCCATATACCCGGTTATTAATATCTCTTCCAGCTTTTCCAGTAAAAACTTCTGCTGTTCATAGTTCTTCTGAACCCTCACAATTTCTACCAGCGTAACCAAAATGTTGCACTCAGGTTCGTGAAACGGCCAGTGCCGTATCAACATATCATCCACTTTCATTTCACCATAAGCAAGATTTTCCCTTATAGATTGTTCATAGACTTCATCTGTAATCAGATTCTGTATATGATTCAATTTTGTCACCACACTCACCAGATATTGCTGATTCCTTACTATCCCCTTATCCAAATCCTGTCCTAGTTTTTCAATTAACCACTCCACTTTTTCGTAATCATTCTCCATAAATGCATCTGAAATCTCATTCACAAAATGCAGTACCTTCATATTCTTCGTCTTCAATACACCCTGCCTGGTGCTTTCTTCCATTCCCATCGCCCGGGTCAGACTGCGGTACGTCCGCTCTGTTGTCTTATTCTTTCCTTCTTCCATCCGGTATACCGTCATTCCGGCAGGGCCATCTGCGTCATATTCATCCCTGTCATGTCCCAGTGCCGTCCGCCGCATCTTAACCACCTGGCTCAGCCTGTAATATGCCATCCGTATTCCTCCCTGCTGTATCGTTCTATTTCCTTTGCCGTTTCTTCTTCCATAAAGGATAAACTCACATAATATGCCATTTTACATTGCTGGAATAACTCCCGCTCTTCCTCGTTCGTATGCCGTAATCTCATTTTAGCAGCAGCTTCCATAAAGTAAAACTCCGCCAGATGAAATCGTTTAATATTATCCTTTAATATCTGTATCGTCTTTTCACAGACATTGCTGCACTGCACATAGAACTCCTGCTCCAGCAGTTTTCGTGCATATTGAAAAGCTGTTTCAAAATAGCACTCCGCATATATCTGGTTTTCCAGAAACATCCACTCCATCTCTTTCAGCAGTACCGGATATTCATCCATGGACAATGGCTGTTTACAGTCCCTATATTCCAGATACATCCACATTTCTTCCTCTGACACTACGCCGGAACCTTTCCGTCTCTTTTCCAGTTCGGGAATCGTCATGGTAAGTTCCAGTGCCTCCTGAAATAATTCTCCTGCCTTGTCCCTGTCTGTATTTTTTAACAGCTGCGCCTGTCTGGAACGCACATATTGTTCATGAAGCGCATCCTCCGGAGCTTTTTCCCTGTATTCCTCCAGCAGCAGCCCGGCTTCTTCCCATTTTTTCTGTCGTATCAGGCGGTTGATTCTGCGGCGGCATTCCTTCTTCCAGAAATCTTCATCACCCAGCATAATTTCAAACAGCTTGTACTGGATGTGCAGCCGGGACATCAGCCGCTCCCACAGCAGTTCGTCCAGATTCCCTTCTCCACCTTCCAGACGAAAGTATACTTTTCTGCCACACAGCCCCTCATACAGTTCTGCCTGTGCTACCTTCTGTTCTATCCTCAGCTCCCGTATTACTTCACTTAATTCCATGCCTTGCAAACCGATGGTTTCGTTTTTCATATAAAATCCACCCCGTTTTCTTTCCATAAATTCTTTCTTCCTATGTTATCTTGTCCATTTCCTTGCTGATAACAGGCAAACCCAAATTCCTAATCAGTTCTATTTTACCTTCCTGATGGCGACTTGTCTGTAACGTTTACCGAAAATTTCTATAAAACAAAAAATAAGGCGAAATGCTTTCCAGCTTACATATATCATCTGCCTATTTCTAATTAACACACTCCCGCTTCCGCATATATTATATAATACATTTCATCTTTTTTAAATAATTTTCTGGCATACATTCTCCCACAGTACTTCACTATGCAGAATCGAATCGTTCTTATGTTTCTTTCCATTGCACCATGTAACGTCAGGAAATTTTCCTTCTCAATCCCACCTCAAAAAATCCCCACATTCTTATGTCAGGCAGCGAATAGTCACTGAGCAGCCTGGCATAAGAATGTGGGGATTTTTTATGTTACAATCTTTATTTAATTCGCATTACTTGCCGCAATCTTCACCTTACTCCAAAGATTACCCATCAGCTTCTTTACCTCTTCATTAAACACGAACACTTCATCCAGCGGATGGTCTGTTCTCGGCAGGTATGCGTTGATTCCTGCATAACTACCTTCCTCTTCTTCGGAGGAAAGTGCTTCCTTTACTGCAAGGTTTGGAGAAGTATAGCCGACATAATCGGAATTGGCATACGCCATATCGTAGGAGCTGATAAAGTTCATAAATTCATGGGCCAGCTCCACACTTTCTGCCGTTGTCGGAATTACCATGGAATCGTACCAGCGGTTGGTTCCCTCTTCCGGCATATAAAAGCCCATATTTTCATTTTCACTCATGATGTAGGTGGCGTCACCGGAATAACAGAGTCCCAGTGCCTTTCTGCCCTGCGCCATGTTGTCAATGATTTCATCGGTCACGATTTCCGGCTCCATGGTGGTCACGCACTGCACCAGCCAGTTGTACGCCTCCTGCAGCTCTGCCTCGTTCTCCGTATTCATGGAATAACCAAGGTCCTTTAACGCCATCATAAAGGAGTCACGTTCCGAGTCATACAGGTAAATGTCACCCTTGTACTTTTCGTTTAAGAAAATGCCATAGCCCTGTTCCTCTAAATCCGCCTCGGACACCTTGGTCTTGTCATATACAATACCAACCGTGCCCCAGAAGTAGGAAACGGAATATTCATTGTCCGGGTCAAAAGCAGGACTTAACACTGCTTCGTCCAGATCCTCAAAACAGGTCAGCAAAGACTGGTCTAACTTCTGCAAATACCCTTCGTCCATCAGACGCATAATCATATAGTCACTTGGAATGATGATGTCGTATGACTCCCCATTCGTCACCTTAATGTACATCTGCTCGTTGGAATCAAAGTTCTCCACAATAACCGTGGCCCCGGTCTGCTCTTCAAAGGCTGGAATAATTTCCTCACCCATATATTCACCCGGCAGGTAAATGTACAGCGTCTGACCCGCATACGGCAGGTCGGACACTTCCCCTTTGTTCATGCCAAAGACTATCACAAGACACGCCACCACAACAGCTGCCACCGCTGCCGGAACCGCAATGTGTCTCTTGCTGATTTCCGCCTTCTTCGGACGTCTTGCCGCAATCAGCGGAACTACATTAATAATGACAAGAATCACCGTAATAATCAGCACCACCAGCGTGGATACCGCATTAATACTTGGGTTGACACGTTTGCTCATGGTGTAAACCATAATACTTAAATTCTTTACACCACCGCCGGTAACAAAATAGGAAATAATAAAATCGTCCACCGACATGGTAAATGCCATCAGTGCACCGGAGAAAATGCCCGGTGTAATCTGCGGTACAATCACCCTGGTCAGTGCCACCCACGGGGTTGCACCAAGGTCCATTGCGGCATCCGCCAGATTCGGGTCCAGGGAGCGCACCTTTGGCATAACCGAAAGAATGACATACGGAATACAAAAGGCAATGTGTGCCAGCAGCATAGTCATGTAGCCCCGTTCCACCTTAAAGGTAATGAACAGGAGCATAAAGCCAATGGCTGTTACAATTTCCGGATTCATGATAGGGAAATTGTTCACCTGCTCCATGACATCCCGCACGATTTTCTTTGACTTACTAAGACCGATGGCGGCAATCGTACCTACCACCGTGGAAATGGCGGTTGCCAGAATTGCCACACTGAATGTCGTATACAACGCACTCATCATATCCCTGGACTCTAACATGTGCTGATACCAGCGCAGGGAAAAGCCGGTGAAGCTGGTCAGGGACTTTCCTTCATTGAAGGAGAAAATAATCATGTACAAAATCGGCAGATAGAAAAACACTATCGCCAGAATCATTAAAATTTTTCCGAAGGAACGGTTTCCTTTTTTCATGACTACTTTTCCTCCTTTCCGCCCTGATTACGCACTTCCAGCTTTTTAACCACCATCATGAGCAGCATCATGACAACCGCCATAATCATGGAAATGGCACTGCCGAAGTTCCACTCACCTACGGTAATGAACTGGTTTTCAATCAGGTTTCCGATTAAGAAATACTGGCCGCCGCCTAACAGCTTCGGGATAAAGAAAGAGCTGATGGCAGGCAGGAATACCAGCGTAATTCCATTAATCACACCAGGTAATGACAGTGGAAAGGTCACCTTCCAGAAGGTCTGGGCAGGAGTGGCACCAAGGTCCGCACTGGCGTTTAAAAGGGACTGGTCCATCTTGCAGAGGGAGGTGTTAATCTGCAGAATCATAAACGGCAGGAAGTTATACACCATGCCAAGCAGCACGGCAAATTCTGTGTAAAGCAGTTCCACTTCCTCAAAGCCAAACAGTCCAAGCAGACGTGCAAACGGACCGCCGTCACTCAGCAGACCAATCCAGGCATAAGTTCTTACCAGCATATTAATCCAGGTCGGAATCGTAATGCAGAGTACTAAAATATTCTGTATTTTCTCACTGCTGCGGGCAATGAAATACGCTAACGGATAGCCAAGCAGCAGGCAGATTATTGTTGTTTTTACCGCAATTCCAAAGGAACGCCAGAGAATGAGCAAAAAGTCCGGGTCGGAAAAGAACTTAACATAATGCTCCAGCGTAAAGGAGAAGGAAATGATGGAGTTTCCATGCTCTGTGAAGGAATACAACAACATCAGGAACATTGGAAAAATCAGCATCATCACCGCCCAGGCAATGTATGGAACTGCTAACTGGGAAAATTTCTTCATTTAATATGTCATCCTCGACATAACATGGATATCCTCTGGGAAGAATGTCAGGCCGACCTCCTGACCTACCTCCGAGTAATCTGTGGTGTGAATCTTAAATTCCCGTCCGGTGGTCCAGAAGGTAATTTTATATACGCCTTCCTTGACATTTTCCGGCTCAAAATCATAATCCACACTGATATCAATGCTCTGGCTCTCGTCACTTAACTTCCAGCCCTGGGCATTGGCCCATGTCTTGATATCGGTATCCAGTGTCTGGGACTCCCGGATTTCATCCACGGTCGTAAAGAAGTTAAACGCCATAATCGCCTCGTTTGCCTTCTCATTCTTAATGAATGGCTGGTTCACCACAAACACGGTACGTTCTACTGCCGTACCATTTGCCGTGGAAAATACCACCGGATAGCTGCCCAGCTCCGGCTTGATATCATATTCAATGCTGGCAATGGAAATGTACTCGTCATTTTCCGTGCTCCACGCCATGGCATTGGAACGGGCAATGATTTCCTTATCATCCAGCTTGTCCACGTCTTCCAGATCCACATAGAAATTGCTGGCGTTAATCTTTTCTTTACCGTTTTCACTGGTAACTTCGTGATTGTGAATGACACGCATATCCACAGTCACACTCGTACCCGGTACGGTTTCCACCATAATTTCATAGTGTACCCCCTTAAACAGAGTGCTAAGTACCTCACCGGTCATTTTACCCTGTTCCACCGGCACAATATCAGTATCCTCCGGACGGATAACTACATCCACCGGTTCATTTTTCTTAAAACCATAGTCCACACAGTCGAACGTAATATCGTCAAACCGCACCTTGTAATCGTCCAGCATAACACCCGGCAGAATGTTGCTTTCACCGATAAAGTTGGCAACAAAGCGGTTGGCCGGCTCGTTGTAAATCTCTTCCGGTGTACCTACCTGCTGGATTTCACCGCCGTTCATAACTACAATCTTGTCCGACATGGTCAGGGCTTCTTCCTGGTCATGGGTAACAAAAATAAAGGTAATGCCGACTTCCTGCTGGATACGCTTTAACTCGTACTGCATTTCCTTACGGAGCTTTAAGTCAAGGGCCGCCAGAGGCTCATCCAGAAGCAGCACCTTCGGTTCATTCACCAGCGCTCTTGCAATGGCAACACGCTGCTGCTGGCCACCGGAAAGCAGGGTCGTGTTCTTGTTTTCATACCCCTCCAGACCGATGAGCTTCAACATTTTCATTACCTTCTGTTCAATGACGTCCTTACTCATTTTCTTGAGTTTCAGACCAAAGGCAATGTTTTCATACACACTCAGATGTGGAAACAGCGCATACTTCTGGAAAACTGTATTTAATTCTCTCTGGTAAGGCGGCTTATGGCTGATTTCCTCCCCATCAAAAATAATATTTCCCTCGTCTGCCTCTAAAAAACCGCCAAGAATGCGGAGCAGCGTGGTTTTACCACAGCCACTTGGGCCCAGCAGAGTTACGAATTCATTTTCATAAATATCCAGATTAATACCCTTTAAGGTAATCTGCTTGTCAAAACTTTTGGCAATGTTACGGAATTCTATTACTTTTTTGCGTTCCATTGGATTCCTCCTTATGTCATCGGCGGATTTATTTTTAATACAAAACAGAAAATCCACTTCAAGTTTCTGTATCATATAATATTATTCATTATACAGGAATCAGGGCATAAATCAACAAAAATTTTCATGACAGATGCAAAAAACCAGCTCCGCAAACACGGAGCTGGTTCCAGAAATTTCGCTATTGAAGTATAAATTACTTAAGAGTAACCTTAGCGCCTTCAGCTTCAAGCTTAGCCTTGATGTCTTCAGCTTCTGCCTTGGAGCAAGCTTCCTTTAATACCTTTGGAGCTGCTTCTACAGCTGCCTTAGCTTCACCTAAGCCAAGACCTGTGATTTCACGAACAACCTTGATAACCTTGATCTTGTTTGCGCCAGCTTCTGTTAATTCAACGTCGAACTCAGTCTTTTCTTCAGCTGCTTCTGCTGCTGGACCTGCTGCTGCAACTACAACGCCTGCTGCTGCGGATACGCCAAATTCTTCCTCACATGCCTTAACTAAATCATTTAACTCTAAAACTGTCATGCCCTTGATAGCATCGATAAATTCCTGTGTTGTCATTTTAATTTACCTCCATTAAAATTTACTATTCACTGCGGACTATGCCGCAGAAGTTTCTTTTTGTTTACTTACAATAATTAAGCTGCCTCGCCGTTCTTCTCTGCAATCTGCTTGATGACACGAGCCAGGTTTGCAACTGGGGACTGTAAGCTGCCCAGTAACTTGGAAATAAGAGTTTCTCTGGATGGGATAAGAGCAACCTTCTCGAGACCCTTAACATCGTAGTATACGCCTTCAACAACGCCGCCCTTGAACTCTAAGTTAGGAGCCTTCTTTGCGAACTCAGCAAGTACTCTTGCTGGAGCTGTTGCATCTTCGATACCGAAAGCAACGGCTGTAGGTCCTTCCAGATGCTTTGCAAGCTCTGCGTATACAGTTCCTTCAAATGCACGATTTAAGTATGTGTTCTTGTATACCTTGTATACAACACCAGCTTCTCTTAATGCCTTACGAAGTCTTGTATCTTCTTCTACAGTCAGACCACGATAGTCAACTAAAACTGCAGCGGAAGCCTTGTCCACATAGCCCTTAATCTCGTCAATGATAGGAGCCTTGATTTCTACCTTTGCCATGATAGCATACCTCCTTATAAATTTTCTTCGAAAAATCGAATTTCCAAAGACCTGATAAAGCGGTTTTCTATTGCTATCTCTATATTCATACTGTATAAACAGTAATTTCTTCGATAACAAATAAAGACCACCTAAAACCGAAACGGATTTAAGCAGTCGAAATAAACAAGCTTTATTCCTCGGCAGGCGTCTTTGCTTACACGGTCATCCGTACCTGCTGTCTTCGGTTTATGACTGTATTGCTACAGTCCAAGCGTGCTGCGCTTAACAGCACGCTTGTTAGTATATTATAAATCTATTGGTTTGTCAACCATTTCTTTCAGATTTTTTCAAAATTGTTTTTTGAAAAAATTGATTTTGAAAAAATCTTATCAGCTTTCGTCCGGAACCAGTGGCCTAAACACAGATTCCTTTCGAATTCAGCCTGAATGTTAAGCTACACTAGAAAATATGCTATGCTTATTTTCTGATTGTTATAAATTAGCCTAACTTAGCAGCATTAACCTTCACGCCAGGACCCATTGTGGAAGCGAGTGTTACGCTCTTTAAATAAGTACCCTTTGCGGAAGCTGGCTTAGCCTTGATGATTGCACCCATCAGAGTCTGGAAGTTGTCTGCGAGCTGTTCTTCTGTGAAAGAAGCCTTACCAACAGGACAGTGGATAATGTTTGTCTTATCCAGTCTGTACTCAATCTTACCTGCCTTGATGTCCTTAACAGCCTTTGTAACGTCCAT
>JAGBBW010000072.1 GCA_017938285.1 Lachnospiraceae bacterium | reverse complement strand
TTCGGAATAAATACAATATGGTACTGGCATTTCCATTTAGTATGTGATAAACTTTGATTGTCCATTGGGACCGCCTCCTATCCTTTGAGTTTGGCTTGCGACACCATTCTCATTGTATCATAGGAGGCTTTATTTTCATATTCTCATCGTTTCCACTTACTCTATTCTCCCCAGCATAGCTGGGGGATTAGACTTTTCATTTAAAGCAAATTAATAGATTCAAAAAACAAAATTAATCTGGCTATTTTCCACAAAATATTATATGATATCATTAATGGAAAGTTACAAATCGTGACTAAGAAAGTACTGCATGGTTACGGAAATTTTTCAGAAACTGATACCAGAAAGGAGTCTCCCATGCCTGTCAACCAGAATATTTATCCCAGCAATCCTAAAGTAAGACAGCTCCCCATCTTCCTGACCGGAATCGGCGGAAGCGAATACCAGTACCACATTAAACGGCCGGAAGGTTACTGCTGGCATCAGCTTTTATACAGTGCGAAAGGCCAGGGCTGCCTTTGTTATGATACCGTTTCCATTCCTTTGACGGAAGGGTACTATTTTTTCCTTCCGGCAGACTGCCCTCATGAATATTACCCGGTAGAAGGAAACTGGGATGTCCGGTGGGTTGCTTTTACCGGCTTTGCCTGTCCGCAGATTTTAGAAGAACTGGAACTGACCCGCCCGGTCTGCGTGCGTCCGGAAGACGGCAGTCCTTTGGAAAAGCTTTATAACAAACTGTTTATTGCCCAGAAAACAGACCATGTCCATGGCGATTTTACCTGCTCCGGTCTTATCTATGACTACCTCCTTGCCTTTCACAAACAGGTTCTGGATACCAGTCCTTCCGGTGGAACGGACAAGAGCAATATTCTTATGCCAGTTTTAAATTACATAGACGATAACTTTCACCGTGATTTCCCGATGACTGTCCTGGCGGAGCTGGCAGGCATTTCTCCCCAGCATTTATGCCGCATCTTCAAAGAAACCATGCGTATGCGTCCAATGGAATACCTGACCTGCCGCAGGCTCAGTGCAGCAAAAAGTCTGCTTCGGCATAGTACGCTGCCGGTGGCAGCTATTGGAGAACAGATTGGATTTCCGGATGCCGGATATTTCAGTACGGTTTTTAAGCGGTATGAAGGTGTTTCCCCGGCAGAATACCGTAAAAATAATGTCTGAACCACTTGTCTAAATAAACAGACTATGGTATAATATCATTATGGTTTTCTGGTAAATTAGGGAATTGCCAGAAAATTTATATCAGCCGGTACGTCCGGTTGGAAAAGACAAGGAGGGATTCTTATGAAAAAACTTACGGCATTACTTTTAACTGTTTGCCTGGTGCTGTCCATGGTGCTTGCTGGCTGTGGAGAGAAGTCTTCCGGCAGTGACACCCAGAAAACAGAAACCAACAAGACAGACAAAGCAGATACTTCCAAAAAGGAAGAGTCCAAAGAAGACAAAAAGAACACCGATTCTTCGAAAGATGATTCTTCGGAAACAGAAAAAGAAGAGGAAAAGAAAGATGAGAAACAGGAAGATTCCGGGGCTTCCTATACCGTTCCTACCTATGAGGATTTTACGGACTTTTCATACTTTTATGATTTAGCTACCGAAACCAAAGTATATTACAGTCATCCTGTGATGCGTCCTAACAATGAATACATTGGATATATTTACGATTATGACCAAGACGTTAATGTCATTGTATGCAAACAGGATTTTGATGTACCTGCCTACGATGGCCCAATTGAAGGGCTTCTTGCGGAATGTGCACCAGTATTTCTGGATCTTGTAGGCAAAGCAGGAACTTTCTATCTTGACCATGAAACAGATCTCCTGGCTTCGTTTGACTATACCTCTTCCATTGTTACACTGGACTCCGGCATTGAAGCCGTAAAATTCGAAGGAAGCAGGGAAACATGGGAACCGGGATCTGAATACCACATCTACGGATACTGTTTTGTTTATGGGGCGTTTAATATGACTTTCGGATATGTTATCGAAAATCTAAATGGAGAAGATAACCGTCCTGCTTACGAAGCAGAAATGCGCGATATCGTAGACCGTATGGTGACTACGGTACGGGATACGCAATAACTGGTCTATGGGGCTGTTGCAAAATTATTTTTATTAGGAGCCACCCCCAATAAAAATATGTTTTCTGCGACAGCCCCATAAAATACAGAATTATTCACTACTCTTCAAAGAAATGGAGTCAGATACACTGGCAGACAAAATATATCTCTTTCCTTCTGAAAATCCTTCGTATATACAAGATATTTCCATAGTATCCTGTCTGAAAATTTCTCCGAAAATGCATCTAAAGAAGCATGTGTCTTATATCCGGATGACTTCACCTCTATCGGACAAATTTTATTTTTCTCCGCAAGAATAAAATCCACTTCATAATTATGTCTGGTAACATCATTTAAAAATGTATAATAAAATAAACCATGCCCATTGGCTGCCAGTGTCTGCGCCACTATATTTTCATACAAATACCCAAGATTTGCAGAAAGCTTGTCATTCAGCAATTTGTCATAAATAATATTTTCTGTAAAATCCCTATCCTTGAACATCAAGGTTACAAATAATCCGGTATCTGCAAGAAAAAGCTTAAACCGGGTCAAATCCCTGCTGTTTGCCATACCTGCACCAGGGTCATTGGCATGATATGCTACAAGTACCGTTCTGGAGTCCTGCATCTGGGCTATCAGCTCCAGAATGCCATCTGCCCTCTCATGTTCCAGAACACTGGAAACCTGATACCGTGACGCATTTTTATTCAGCTGTGCCGGAATTGCATCAAATAACAGTGATATTTTTCCGGTTGGGTCAATTTTCTTAAAATCATCCTCATACAAACTTAAAATATCCCGTTTTACCATGTCAACTTTTCTGAAATTATTCGTCTGGATATACTCATTTACCGCCTGCGGCATTCCTCCAACCAGCATATAAAGCCGGAAATCCCTCAGCAGTTTTCTATTCATCTGCTCTCCCAGAGCTTTTTTGTCTGTAAACACCTTTCTCAGTAAAGACACCGTTGCTGAATCACCAACCGCCCATAAGAATTCCTCATAATCCATAGGAAACATACTGATTTTACGTTCTTCACTTGGAATCAGTATATCCTTTACGTTACGCTTAATGGAAATCAGGGAACCCGTTTCCAGATAATCATACCGGTGATCCTTTACCAAAGATTTAATCGCCTGCCTTGCTGATGGGCATAATTGTACTTCATCAAATATAATCAGGGACTGCCGGTCATACAAATCTGTTTTATATTGTAACTGAAGTTGTAAAAAGATGTAATCCAGGTCTGAAACATCATCAAATAATTCCCTTACGTTTTTTGATGCAATTGAAAAATCAATTAAAATATAACTTTTATATTCTTTTTTCGCAAATTCTTCTGCTACCGTGGATTTGCCGATACGCCTTGCTCCTTCTATCAGCAACGCTGTTCTGCCATCAGACTCTTTTTTCCATTGTACTAATTTATCGTAAATTTTACGTTTAAACATTAGAACAACGCCTCCTTTTTTACTTAGTGAAACAAAATCGTTGTTTTCTAATTCTGATTTTACCTCAAAATCGTTGTTTTTGTTTTATGGTTTTACAGCAAAATCGTACTTTTTATTTTTAATTATAACCACAAAATCGTTGTTTTTGCAAGGTATTTTTTCCTATTTGCAATAGAAAGAGGCTGCCCCATGCAACATTTTTTTCATGGGGCAGCCTCTTCTTATATTCCTAAGGAAGCACTGATTAATTCATTTAATCCCTATATTCTTACTTCACCGTTTCAATCTTAATCGTATTGGTATTTCCGGTCTGTCCATTAATCTGGCCTCCGGTCAGTACCACATTATCCCCAGCCTTCAGACCGAGAATCTTCTTCGCCTGGTTCATGCCATGGTAGAACATCACTTCCACGGAATTGAACTCTTCGCTTAATACCGGCTTTACACCCCAGCTTAAGTTCAGCTTTCTCCAGACACGCTCCGAAGTTGTCATACCGATAATCGGCATTGGACAGCGGAAACGGCTGACCATTCTGGCGGTACGTCCGCTGATGGAGCTGGCAACGATACACTTGGCATTCACATCAATCGCCATGGCACAGGTACCGTGGGATACCGCATCCAGATTGTTGTGGATAGTAAATTCTGTATTCCGGAACCGATTAATATAATTAATATTTTTTTCTGTATATTCTGCGATTTCCGCCATGTTTCTTACCGCATCTACCGGGAACTTACCCGCAGCGGTTTCGCCGGAAAGCATAACGGCAGATGTTCCATCGTATACCGCATTGGCAACGTCAGAAATTTCTGCTCTGGTCGGACGAGGATTGTGAATCATGGACTCCAGCATTTCTGTTGCAGTAATAACTCTCGTACCCATCAGACGGCACTTGTTAATCAGATATTTCTGGATATATGGCACCTCAATAAACGGAATTTCCACACCAAGGTCACCACGGGCTACCATAATACCGTTGGCAATTTCGCAGATTTCCTCAATATGGTCAATACCGGAACGGTTTTCAATCTTTGCAATTACATCAATATCTTCACCGCCATTGGCGTCCAGGAAACCTCTTAAATCCAGCATATCCTGCTTGGTGGAAACGAAGGAAGCGGCAACAAAGTCAATACCGTTCTTAATACCAAATAATAAATCCTTCTTGTCCTGCTCGCTTAAGTATTCCTGCTTTAAAACATGATTTGGAAAATTCATGCTCTTTCGGTCAGACATTTCACCGCCGTAAATTACAGTACAAATGGCATCATTTTTCTTAATCTCATCTACACGGAAAGAAACAAGACCATTACATACTAAAATTGTGTCACCTACGTTCAGTTCCTTCATCAGATTTTTGTAGGAAACAGCAACTTTTGTTTCGTCACCAACAATATCATCTGTGGTAAATGTGAACGTATCGCCATCGTTTACCACAACTTTCTTGTCTTTAAATGTTTTAATACGGTATTCCGGACCTTTGGTATCCAGCATAATCGCAATTGGCAGGTTCATCTTTTCACGGACTTTTTTAATCAGGTCAATCTTTGCCTGCTGTTCCGCATGGTCACCATGGGAAAAATTGATACGGGCAACGTTCATGCCTGCTTCAAACATTTTAGTTAAAGTTTCTTCGTTGGTACTGGCCGGACCGATGGTACAGATAATTTTTGTTTTACGCATAACGATTCCTCTCTTCCATAAACACGTGCTTCTTCTCTTTTATATTTACTCTTATCAAAACTTTCAATGTGTCTGTAAATACATTCTTCATTGATTGTCATTTTCTGTAAAACTTTGATAAAAGCAAATGCTAAAATCCAAAAAGCACTATAAAAATTAGTTTCTATGATAAAGACCTTACATCTTTTCAAAAAAAGTCTTCCCACTTTTTCATAAGAAAACCCAACTAATTGTAACAGAAGAAAGCGCTTTCATCAACCTAAGTTTTTTATTTAACAAACTCTTTTACCGGAACTTAAAACTGGTTTCCTGAATGTTCATCAAAGAAACATTCAGAAAACCAGTTCCCCTCTTATTCTACGTGGAAGTACTTTAAGTCTGTTTCCAACTGCTCTGCAAAGGAATTCAGTTCCTTTGCAGCATCGGCCAGACGGAGAATCGTAGTATTTAATTCGGACATGGATGCGGTAGTTTCTTCAGTAGAAGCTGCATTTTCTTCGGAAATGGCAGACAGGTTCTGAATAACTTCCTGTACATTCTTACGCTCCACATCACAGTTTTCCGTAAAGTCTTTAATATCATTGGTTTCACTGCCGGCCTGCTGCACCTGGCTTCCTAATACTACAAAACGCTCCTGGGTCAGGGCTAATTTTTCTTTCTGGCGGGCGATGGTTTCCGAAACCTCATCTACGATGGTTACCGTCTTGCCTGCTTCTACTGCAAGCGTACGGATAATGTCTTCAATGCCCTGGGCAGAAGTGTTGGACTGGTCGGAAAGCTTCTGGATTTCGGTTGCTACTACGGCAAAACCACGGCCTGCTTCTCCTGCTCTGGCTGCCTCAATGCTGGCATTCAGGGAAAGAAGACTGGTTTCTTCTGCAATGCTGGTAATGAAATCCGCCGCCTGGTGAATCTTTTCTACCGACTCATTCGTAATGTGAATCTGCTGGGATACCTGTTCAAATGCCTGGATTGTCTGCTCATTATAAGCAGCAAGTTCTGTCATGAATGCCGTGGATTCCTGTGCCACGGTCTGCATTTCCCTGGTCAGTTCGCTCAAGGTTTCCACATTGGAAACAATCTGTTCAAACGTACCGCCCATGGTGGTGGTAGACTCAAATGCATTTTCAATATCCCTTGCCTGGGAAGCGGCACCCTTGGAAATACCATCCACCGCCAGTTCAATCTTTTCGGAGGTAATGCTGCTGCCGGAGGCCATTTCTCTCAATACATCACCGGCACCGGATACCTTTTCGGAAATCTGCTGTGCCGTGCGGATACTGTCAGAGAGACGGTCCAGAAAACCATTTAACGACTTGCCGAATAATGCGAATTCATCCCGTCCATTACTGTCCGCCCTCACGGATAAATCACCTGCCGTTACTTTATTCAGTGTCTCGCGGAATCTGCGGATGCTCTGGTTCAGACCATTGCTGATGGCAAAGGTGATAAACAGAAGAAATGCCGCAGATACTGCAAGAATTACTGTAATGGTTACCGTCAGACCGTTCTTTGCTGTATTGGTGTCTGTTTCCACCAGGCTCCGGACTGCTTCTGTTTCTTCCGCCAGGGCAGCCGCAATCTGTATATTTTCCTGTTTCATCAAAAGAATTTCCTGGTCATTCGTGCTGATTTCCTCAAAAATTGCCCGTTTTTCACCCAGAAGGTCTGTCAATATGTCACGGGTAATCACATCCGATACATAGTCCGGCAGATTTGCAGTCATTACATCAAAGAGTGCATTAATTTCTGCCGCTTTACCAGAGCAGTCTTTTCCCTGGATTACCAGCTGGCTGTATTCGTTGAATAAATTATTCAGGGTATATGTATTGTTTGTAAAATCATATTTGTCGGATAATGCACATGCCACTGAAGCACTGGCTGGTGCCATACCTTCAAAATAAACATCAAACTTTACTACAGAATAATTCTGGATATTATAATCCTTCACCGGAAGTTTTAATGTAATTTCCTCCCATGCTCCATTTAATCCCTGGAATCTTCCAATCATTTTAATGGCTGGTTTTCCATCAAAGGTAGTCACTGCCACACCGGCCAGACCATCTCCATACGCACTGGAAAGGTCTGCATCCGTAAGTGCTGCTATATCATACTCTGTTGTCTGTCCATTACCGGAAAAGGAGATATCCGTCAGATAAATAACACCATTATAGGAAAGACCACTGCCACCGATGCGGGGCAGGAAGAGATCTCTTTTTCCTACCTGCGGAAGAACATTGTTGTAAGTAACCTTTGCGTATGTAGCACCGTCCACCTGTCTGGAAACTGCTCCGTTTACATCTGCCCACTTACCATCTGCCCAGGATCTGTCATTGGCCACTACGGAAAAATGCTTCATCAGCTCGGTATCTCCTGCCAGAAACTCTGCATACTCTCCTGTAGAGCTTTCAAAACCTCTCTGCTGGGAAATGGAGCGGATCTGCTCATAGTTTTCCCTGCATTCCGTAACACGCTGTAAAATGTCTGCAAGATACTCTTCCTGTTTGCCGGACGCCAGTTTCTCTGCCTCCCCGGCATAGCCTTCACTTTCTTTTAAATTGTCCACAATCTCTGCCAGATAAGTATCTTCCAGATAATACAGATACGAAGTATCCAGACTCTGGTTTTCATACTGCAGCTGGTTAATCAGGTTTACCTTGGTAAGAATTTCATTATTTACATGATTCTTATTTAAGGAGCTTAAACCTGCATACCCCAGAATTGCAGAAGCTGCAATGGAAATGGCACCCATGAAGAGTATTTTTCCCTTCATGCTTTTAAAGAAACTGATTTTGTCTTTCGCTTGTCCCATACGTAACTTTCTCCCTTCCGATAAAAGTTTCCCGGTCATTCCTTTCCTGCTGTCCCTGGCCGGAAGTATCTCTGTATTGAATTAATTATACTACTTTTTTTTACATAATCAAGATCTAACGACTATCTTCGGTTACTTATTTATTGTCTGCATCATGGCATCCAGCAGATCCTGATATGGAAATTCCATAGCTCTGCGGTCAAACAAACCAAAGTTTTCACCGGATCCGATGAACGCATTATTATCCCACCATACACACGGAACTCCGATTTCCTGCGCCTTTGTAAGATAGTACTGCACCCATTCCACACGCTCTGCCTCATTCTCCTTGTTCATGGCACCGAACTCCCCAATAATAACCGGAATTCCCTGACTGACAAACAGTTCATCCAGTGTCTGCATGAAATAATCAATGTCTTTGTTGTCCTTTGCCGCGTCCCAGGTACTGGTTCCTGCTGTATTTAATGCAAAGTTATATGGCGTATACGCATGAACGGAAACAATCAGTTTATCATCCTCCGGAAGCCGGATGGCAGCTAAATTCTCTTTGGCAGAAGAAGCTGCATATCCTGTAATCATCAGATGACGCAAGGTATTATTACCACCTGTAGCTCTGACCGTGTCCACAAATATCTGCTCCCAGTAATTGATAACTTCTCTTGCTTCTGCGTCTCCGGTCCATTCCAGGGAAGTTCCCCTTTTTCTCGGCTCATTCAGACCTTCAAAAACCAGATGTTCATCATACTCTTTAAAATACTCTGCAATCTGTGTCCAGAGAGCTGCAATCTGTTCTCCATTCTCTTCTTTTGTATCCTCCGTTGGAAAATACCATTCTTCATGATGCATGTTCAAAATCACGTAAGCACCCTTGTTATAAGCATAATCCACCACTTCTTTCACTCGCTGGAGCCAGATATCATGAATTTTATAGTCCGGTGCTCCCCCGAAATGACCATCCCAGGTCACCGGAATGCGGATTACATTAAATCCTGCATCTAAAACAGCGTCAATCATCTCCTGCTTTGTCTTTGGATTTCCCCACGCAGTCTCTGACATAATTCCCATTCCACCGGTAGCATCCAGGGTATTGCCAAGATTCCAGCCAATTTTCATATCTGCTACCAGGTCTTTTGACGATATATCCGCAATGGTCAGTATCGTTGCCGGTGCAGCGGTGGGCTCCGGTGTGGCAGTCGGCTCTGGTGCATTGGTCTGTTCCTCCACCAAATCTGGCACTTCTGGCTGCTCTGACTTCTGACAGCCGCATAATCCGGCCGTCATCAAAAAGATACCGGATAAGGCAATCCATACTTTTTTCTTCATGCTGTATTCCTCCTGTTTCTCTGGTCACTGTTCTGTCCACAGTTTCTTTTTTTCTATTGTACAACTTTCCATGACACATATCTACCAGACTTTTTTGTGTTTTTTTCCACTATTCTTGTCCAGAGTTACTGTTCACACGGAACTTTTACACAATCGTGGATAGTAGTTTTTGGAGAGAAAAATATCCAAATGTCCGACATCTCTGACACAACTGTACGTTTTTGGCGAACATAGCCGTACATTTCCTGGTGCGTGGCAATCACTT
>JAGBBW010000071.1 GCA_017938285.1 Lachnospiraceae bacterium | reverse complement strand
TTAAAGCACGATATCCTTCCAGATCTGATTTCTTTAAGTAATCAAGAAGACCACGTCTCTGACCTACCATCTTTAACAGACCGCGTCTGGAATGATGATCCTTCTGGTTGTTCTTCAGGTGCTCTGTCAACTCATTAATTCTCTGTGTTAAAAGAGCAATCTGAACTTCTGGAGAACCTGTGTCGTTAGCTGTTCTGCCATAAGCTGCAATGATTTCCTGCTTCTTTTCCTTGCTAATCATGATAATTACCTCCTGTTTTAATTAGTATCGCCTGATACCAAGAACCGGTGGAATATCCAGGAGTAACTCCGTGTTCTGAGTATCGGCTGTGCGGTGTCATTCACACCAGCCTTTTAACTATACCACAAAAGAAACGGTTTGTAAATAAGAAATTTTATTTTTTTATTTACAAAGTAATTACTATTCAGCCTTATATGCTATATACGGACTGCAAACTTGCTTGCAGGTTTTACGAATGCGGATTTGAGGTGGGCTGAATAGTTACTTTACAAAACTATCGCTCAATTAAAACTCATGCAGGAAGATTCCACTGCGGAGCTTTGGCTCGAACCAGGTGGATTTTGGCGGCATTAATAATCCTGCATCTGACACGGCAAACAATTCCAGAATCGAAGTCGGACAGGTAGAGAACGCCACCTTCATGTCTGTTCTGGTTCTGCGTTCCAGTTCTGCAAGACCACGGATACCACCAACAAAATCAATTCGTTTGTCTGTTCTTGGGTCCTGAATACCAAGAACCAGCTCCAGAAGGTTCTCCTGGAGAATCGATACATCCAGTGCCTTTACCGGGTCTGTACTGCCCATCAGCTCTTCCTTTGCGGTCAGGCGATACCACTGTTCCTCTAAAAACATACCAAACTCGCCCTTATTTTCCGGTCCTACCGGAGCATCTGCTTCTTCTACTGCAAAATTCTCTGCAATCTTTTCCAGAAATGTTTCCTTATTGTATCCGTTTAAATCCTTCACCACTCTGTAGTACGGAAGAATCTTTAATTCATTTTCCGGAAACAGCACCGACAGGAAATAGTTGAATTCCTCTTCTCCTGTGTAGTTTCCTACTGCTTCTCTTCTCTTTAAGCCGACCTTTACCGCAGACGCCGCACGGTGATGTCCATCCGCAATGTAAATCTGGCTGATAGCCGCAAACGCTGCCGCAATACCTTCCACCGCTGCTGTGTCAGACACAATCCATACCCGGTGTCCAATACCGTCTTCCGAAATAAAATCGTATACCGGAGCCTTCGCCTTCTCTGCTGCCACAATTGTCTCCATTGCCTCATCTCTTCTGTAAGCAAGGAAAATTGGTCCGGTCTGGGTGCTGCAGGTGTCCACATGGCGGATTCTGTCCTGTTCTTTTTCCTCTCTTGTGTTTTCGTGTTTTTTAATCACCTGGCTGCAGTAATCATCAATGGAAGCACAAGCCACAAGACCAGTCTGTGAACGGCCATCCATGGTCAGTTCATACAGATAAAAGCATGGGGTTTCCTCCTGTACATAAATGCCCTGTGCTTTCTGTTCCTTTAACATGGAAGCTGCCTTTTCATACACCTCTGTGGCATACATGTCATAATCTTCCGGAAACTGTGTCTCCGGACGGTCAATATTTAAAAAGGACAACGGCTCCCTGCGTGCCTCTTCTCTTGCTTCCGCACGATTATATACATCATACGGCAGAGCTGCCACCTTATGTACCAGCTCTTTGTCCGGGCGTACAGCCCGGAATGGTCGGATTGATGCCATGTTATAATTCCTCCTTTTGTTTTCCCTGGTAATCAGCCTGTTCTGTACTTTTCCAGAGGTATTATGTTACTCTGACGTTAATCTTAACTTAAAACCGGCTGCTTTACAAGTTTTTTGTTTCATGTTTAGGCGGATTTCATGAATTTTATTTTTTCTTTATTTTTTCGTCACGATTTGAACACAATTTACATGTATTATATAGACATATCAGATGAAGCAATTCATTTGATACTCTCTCCCCTACTTATTTACTTTTTTAGATTTTTCATAACTCCCCCTCGAAAGGCAGCCACTCCCTATGGCTGCCTTTCACCCTGTCCAGAGACTTTACCACACTGCCGTAGTCCGTTTTTATCCCAACATATCATTACCGTATTAACACAATAAAGTCCCAGACAAAGAAAAGGACTGTTACAAAGCCGCCAAAACGCCGATACCTTTGTAACAGCCCCATAAAGGTTAGCTTTACTCCATCTGATACGAAACCTTATACACGCTTCATGTATTCACCTGTTCTTGTATCAATCTGAATCTTGTCACCCTGCTCTACGAATAAAGGAACATATACGGTAGCACCTGTTTCAACAACAGCCGGCTTGGAAGCACCTGTTGCTGTATCACCCTTGAAGCCTGGCTCTGTTTCTGTAATCTCAAGCTCTACGAAGAGAGGTGGCTCAATAGCAAATACTGCTCCGCCGTGGGAGAGCATCTTAACCATTTCATTTTCCTTAACAAACTTTAAGGAATCACCAATCTGATCCTCTGTCATAGCAATCTGATCGTATGTTTCTGTGTTCATGAAGTGGAACAGATCGCCATCGCTGTATAAGTACTGCATGTCAGATCTTTCGATGTGGGCAGCCGGGAACTTTTCCGTTGGACGGAATGTCTTTTCGATTACACCGCCATTCTTGATATTCTTTAACTTTGTTCTTACGAAAGCCGCACCCTTACC
>JAGBBW010000070.1 GCA_017938285.1 Lachnospiraceae bacterium | reverse complement strand
GTTTCTGTTTCTGTTCTGAAGGTTGTTTCCAGAACGCCTGCTCTTGCACCACCGATAGCAAGTGCATAAGCAAGTGCCTTATCAAGTGCCTTACCGGAAGCATCCTGATGAACAGCTACCAGACAAGGAACACCCTTGCCTGCCTGGTACTCGGAACGTACGGTGTGGCCTGGTCCCTTAGGAGCAATCATGGTAACGTCTACATCAGCCGGTGGCTTAATGCAGCCGAAGTGGATGTTGAAACCGTGAGCGAACATTAACATGTTGCCTGGCTCTAAGTTTGGCTCAACGTCCTTCTTGTACATATCTGCCTGTAATTCATCATTGATAAGAATCATGATAACATCAGCCTTCTTTGCTGCTTCTGCTGCTGTATAAACAGTCAGACCCTGCTTTTCAGCCTTTGCCCAGGACTTACTTCCTTCGTAAAGACCGATAATTACATTTACGCCGGACTCCTTCATGTTTAATGCATGTGCATGACCCTGGCTGCCGTAACCGATAACTGCTACGGTCTTTCCGTCTAACATGGAAATGTTACAATCCTGTTCATAATAAATCTTTGCCATTTTGATAATCCTCCTTGTTTTAGAGAAAGTTCTCTTTCTAATGTTTTTTAATCATCTATGTACTCGCCCATATCGCCGGCTCCTCTGGAGAGACCGGTAATACCGGTGCGGGCAATTTCTTTAATTGTGTAGCCTTCCAACAGCTGTACAAATGCTGCCAGTTTTGCTTCGTTACCTGTTAATTCCACCATTAAGGAATCCGGAGCCACGTCCACAATCTTTGCACGGAAAATATCCGCAATCGCAATCACAGACTGACGCTCTACAGGTGTCACAGCAACTTTGACTAAAATCAGTTCTCTGGAAACAGACTGACCAGGAGTCAGTTCCTTGATTTCCTTTACATCCTCTAACTTAGCCAGCTGCTTCTTAATCTGGTCCAGAATCTGCTCGTCTCCGGTAGCAACTACAGTCATACGGGAGAACTCGCTGTTTTCGGTAGCACCAACGGTCAGACTGTCAATGTTATAACCACGACGGCTGAACAAACCGGCAACACGGCTCAGTACACCGAAGGTATTTTCTACCAGAATGGATAAAACCATCTTTCTCATAAAATCCTCTCTCTTTCTAAATTTCTCACTTTAATTCGTTATAGCGTTAATTCGATTTCCACTATTGTACCCCTTGACAAGTGGAATGTCAAGAGGAAAAAACAAAAAAAATAGCGTTTTGTGTAACAGCACCCCAGAGCATGTCTGAAGAATGAATTTTCAAACACGCTCTGGTTACCTTGTTGTATTATAACACAGGGAACTTCTTTTTTCTACAATAAATTTATAAGTAGAGTATAAGAAACATCACTGCAAAATACACCACGCATAAAACAAGCAGAACTTTGTCATGGAGCAGTACTTCCACCGGATCTCCATCGGATTCCCCTTCAATGACCAGACTATATTTCATGGTAATCAGCAGAACAAGCGGTACTGTGAAAATCAGGTAATTGTTATTATAAAAAACTCTCGTTTTTTCATCCATGCTCCATAACGCATAAAACACATTTGCCAGAGTCAGACACATCCCCATATTCTTGTCGAGAAAGTTAAGCGGGTAGGATTTCAGAACCTGACGGGTTTCTCCTGCACTAGTATACTTCAGTTCATTTCTGCGCTTGCCAAGGGCAAAATAGAAAGCCAGACTGATTACGGTCAGGTACAGCCAGTTCGAAATAGTAATTTCCGTTACGATGGCACCGTACAGCACACGAATCAGAAATCCGGCAACCAGAATGGTAATATCCACAAGAGGAATATTCTTCAAACCAAAGCTGTATGCAAGATTCAGTACCAGATACAATACCAGCAGCAAGGTGGAGGACACCTGAAATACCATACTGTTACACACGACTGCAATCACAGAAAGTACCGCTGCCAACCCTGCTGCTGCCTTTACGGACACTCTTCCGGCAGCAATGGGACGCCTGCATTTTGCAGGATGCTTCCGGTCCTTCTCCCTGTCCCGGATATCGTTAATAATATACACGACCGAGGAAAGCATACAAAAAGCAATAAAGGCAGTCAGTCCTGAACCTAGTTTTTCCGGATGGAATAGCTGACCACTGCAGGCCAATGCTGTAAACACAAGAAAATTTTTTATGTAATGGTGAACACGCATCAGTTTCAGATAATACTTCATTTTTTCCGACACAACTCCTTATCTGTAGTAGCCGCCTCTGACTTATTTCATCTTTTCCACCGTCTCGCCTCTTATTACCAGCACAACGTCATATTTGTTTTTATGGGACTGGATATACTCAGCCGCATCTTCTTCACTTTTGGCTGAATACGCTTTGTGGTGTACTTCCTCCCAGGAATAATACTGGCGCAGGCTTGCACCATAAGCCGTTCCCCTCAAAGCAGTCTGATGGAAGACAGAATACCCCTCCCAGGCACCAATTTCAACAAATAAAACGGTATCCGACGGTGTCCCATAATATTCCCTGATATTTTCTGTCAACTGCTGTGTTCTTTCACTATAATCGTATGTAACCACAAGCTTATGGGCGGAAGAAATGAAAAAGGCAAGAAATATACAGATACCTGCCACCGTCATTTTCTTTCCACTGACCTGCCCACGGTCCAGACAAAAACCAAAGAGTACTGCCACGGCACATAACACAGGATACGCATTCATTTCACTTGCACGGTCAATTATTATCGTAGGAAAAGCTAATCCCAACGCACACACTGCAATTCCAAGCAGCGGGAAAATATGCTGTTTTTTAGCAAAAAGTGAAACCAGACCGCTGCAGAGTACCCCGAGAAATACCAGGGAAAGCACTATGGTAATTCCTGCCAGAACCGGTGACTTATCATTGCTTAACAATGCTATGGAATCTACCCCTGACCCTGCTGAACCAAACTGCATAATTGTATTTTTAAGAGCGGATAACGAAAATAAGGACATTTTATAACGTCCGGTACCGCTTCCCAGTGTCATACTTCCATATAATGCAAAACGTGCCAGAAAATACAGGACAACAGCGCCCGTGGAAAGCAATGCTTTCTTAACACACTGCTTTATCAGCTCAAAATTTCCTATAAAATTTTTCCATGTCTTCGCAGTCACAACTCCTTCCAAAACAGGAATCACATAGAACCACGATATTCCGTTTTCCTTCCAGAACAACGCAATGGCACACCAGAGCAGATAGGAATAACCACCCCGCTTCAGATGAATGTATACTGCAACCAGACCAAACAGCACACTATACGACTGGTTTAATCCATCCGAAGATATTGTCACTGCCCATGTGGCAGACGAAAACAAAAAATAACACACTGTAAATTTACGCCATCCTGGCTTAACCTGAAACTCTTTTAATATAAGTTCTAAAAGAACTGCATTTAATATATGTCCCAGAACAACTACCACATGGTTTAATAACGGGAATAATCCCGGTATCAGTCCCATAAAGCCGCCAAACAATGCATCAAAAGGTCTCCAGAAATCTCTTCCCGGCAGCAGATCAGACAAGGAAAAATCCGGATTCGGCGCTGTTAAGTACCCCCAGTCATCATATAGAGGATAAACAGAACATACTAGTGCAAAAATAAGTATATACGCAGACAGATAAAACAATATATTGATATCTCCGGATTTATTTTTATCCAGCAATTTACCAAAACAAAATTTGTTATTCAAGTGTAACGTCCTCCCTGTAATACGATTAATAAAGGGTGCGGCTTCGAAAAAGCCACACCCTTTCTGCCTGTTGTATTATAACACAGGAACTTTCTTTTTTCTACAATAAGATAGAATTAATTTTTGGTTATCACTATTTGTTCAGAATAAAATCCCTCAGATATACAAAACCTTCATCAATGGCACGAAGAACTGCCTTGGAGGAAAACGTTGCCCCGGTTACCACATCCACGGCTGTGGCATCGATTTCCGGCTTTGCCGCCACACCCGGCACTTCTCCTGTTACGGAAGCCTGGGCCATTGCCTGGTTTGCCAGGTCTACAAAGCCGCCGGCATATACACTGACACCGGATACGGTATCTGTATAACCCTTTTCATTTAAAATACCGGCTGTTGTCTGGTTTTCTACCACATAAGCACCCAGAGACTCGGACTGGGTCTTCCACACCGGCTTCATCACATACTGCCCATTGGCAGAAAGTTCTGCCTTGGACGCGCCGCCCTGAAGTTCATCCCATATTACGTTTGTTACCTTGCCACCTTCCACGGTCACAGTCACATAACCATAGTTTCCATTGTCATCCTTTGCACCTTCCACCGTGTACGTACCATCCTGGCCATCTGCCTTTGCGATTGCCTGGTTTGCCAGGTCTACAAAACCGCCGACGTAAATGCTGACACCGGATACCACATCCGTATAACCGGTTTCATTCATAATACCATCCGTAGACTGATGCTCTACCACATAGGCACCCAGGGATTCGGACTGGGTCTTCCACACCGGTTTCATCACATACTGGCCGTTGGCAGAAAGTTCTGCCTTGGACGCACCGCCGGTAAGCTCATCCCATACCACACTGGTTACCCTGCCGTTTTCCACGGTAAGGGTGACATAATTATAATCACCGGTTTCGTTCGCTTCTGTTTTTGCCGTATATGTGCCGTCCTTTAACTCCACTGCACCATCCCCCGCTGCTTCCTGTTCTATTCCAAGAATACCGGAAATATCCAGACCGGACGTGGTAACCGGAAGCTTCACTCCTGCCAGCTTCGACTTGTATTCCTCCTCATCTACCCTGGAACCCAGATTATCAGTTTCCGTATGACTGAGGACATCATAGGACAGCAGTGTCTGTCCATCTGCAGAATAGGTTGCGGCAATCACCATTTCACCAATATATCCATTTTCTGTAATAGTTACCGTATACGTGCCATCTGCATTTTTTACTGCTTCTTTAATTTTTGTATCTGCTCCTGCAATATCCAGAGCAACGCCGCTGTCTGCACCTTTATCCATCCGGGATACTGCAATGGAAGCACCTCCTACGGCAATGGTAGCCACTGCCAGGCATACTACAGCTCTTAACGCATTGTCTTTTTTCTTTTTCATTCCACATTCCTTCTTTCTGAGCATATTATTTATGCGGAAACGCTGATTAAAGCGTTTTCCTGGTACTTAAGTCCTACTATGTTCATTATACTGTATTCCAGTTATCATGTAAAGGCGTTTTTCCTGTAAAGTTCTGCTAACGCGTGTTCTGTGTTACTGTTCACACGGGACTTTTACACAATCGTGGATAGTAGTTTTTGGAGAGAAAAATATCCAAATGTCCGACATCTCTGACACAACTGTACGTTTTTGGCGAACATAGCCGTACAATTCCTGGTGCGTGGCAATCACTT
>JAGBBW010000069.1 GCA_017938285.1 Lachnospiraceae bacterium | reverse complement strand
TGTTTAACAAATATAAAAAGGATTATCACATCAACGATATTCTTGGTGGCTGTGTACCTGAACAGACGATTGCCCGTGCGAAAGCAGCGGATTTTGACGAACGGCTTTCCCTGCTTGGGATGCTGTTGGACAGGGTGCAGTCCGATATGGCAGAGGTCGTGGAACAGGCAGCCTTCTTATCTGATCTGGTAACCTTATTAAAGGCATTAAAGAATCAGGCGAAGGATGGTCAAGCTGATCAGCTTGTGATGCAGCTGGATAAAATGGTAGAAGGACGTAAGAAGCTTCTGGAAAATCTTCAGATGGCTAATTCCCTGTCGGATCTAGAGAAGCGCAGGCACAAAAAGGTGCTTCATTTCCTGGAAAACTGTCATAAAGAGTTAAATGCTGCCGGTTTGGCAGAGGGAGAGGAAGCCTTTGCCCATGTGAAGAACAGATATGATGGCTTGGTGGAAGAGATGAGGCAGGAAACAGGC
The DNA here is from genome assembly GCA_017938285.1 of Lachnospiraceae bacterium. Lineage (GTDB taxonomy): Bacteria > Bacillota > Clostridia > Lachnospirales > Lachnospiraceae > SIG299. The sequence goes on along the minus strand of JAGBBW010000069.1, from coordinate 2,545 downwards.
AGGGTGCAGGGAGAATTAAAAGCACTGTTTGATTTTGCTGAACAGGCATTTGCAGAGGGCAATGAACTATTGATTTTGGTAACAGAACTGACGGTGAACAATGAAAGTGCCAGGTTCATAGCTTCCTTTGGAAGTCCTGAGTATCAAAAGCACAGCAGGGAACTGATGTTAAGCGAGAGAAGTATGGATATCAGAGAACAGATCAATCAGCTGGGATTATAACAAGATTTTAGAAATGGGGATGAAAATGCAGGAAAAAGAGTATCCCATACCGGAAGGGAGTTTATATTATACGTTCCGGAAGGGGCAGAATGGAGAGAATACGGTCTGTATCACCAGGTATCAGGGACTTGCAGGTGAGGTAAATATTCCGGAACAGATAGAAGATCTTCCGGTGACTGTGATTGCCAGGAAGGCTTTTCTAAGTAAAAAGAATCTTCGTAAGGTAACGGTTCCTGTGGGTGTTAAGGAGATTGAAGACTGGGCGTTTGCATACTGTGATGGGTTGGAGAGCGTGGCCTTGCCTGATCAACCGATTGTGTTTGGAAAATCGCTGTTTTTAGAGTGTACAAAATTAAGAAAGATTTTTGTAGGAGAGAAGGGAGAAGGTGTGGCTGCTTTGCTGGCAGCAGCGGTAACGACAGCACAGGTGCCTTATCTTCTGGATATATCGGCAGCAGGGAGCAGGGAATGGCTGGAAAAGTGGGATGCACGGATGATGGTTATTTTGAGAAGTCCCGATCAGGAAGGATATTCCAGACAGGTACTTTGCGGAGAGGAAGATTACGGAAGTACGGACCAGAATGCTTATGAGAGCAGACAGAGGAAACGGAAAGTACGCCTTCTTTTGTTACGGCTGTTGTATCCGGATGGCTTACGGGCAGAGTACAGACAGGAGATGGAGACATATCTGCGGGAGCATACGAAGGGGTGTCCCGGGGAAGAAACATGGCAGGTAGTGTTTGAAGAGTTTGGAGAAGACAGGTTATATTACCGGCTGTTTGCAGAACTGGGATGTGTGACTGCGGAAAATATTGAGCTGCTACTTTCGGATATTGGTGAAATGTATCCGGAAATGAAGGCGTATCTGATCAGATATAAGGAAGAGAATATTGGTTCTTCAGATTTTTTCGCAGGTTTGGAATTATAAAGGGATATAAATTAAATTACGATTTAATAAATTGCAAACTTCTGATAAAATAATAATTTTGATTTTATTAATTTTAAGTTTTAGGTGACATAACTTCAGAGTTTTTGATACTTTTCAACAGAATAAGTGAGTAACAAAAAAGGAGAACAGAAATAATAAGGGGAAAAATGAGATGGAAAGGACAGTTACATTAAGACGATATTTTGGTACAAAAGATTTTTATAAGAAGACAATGATAGTTGCTTTGCCGATTATGATACAAAATGGGATTACTAATTTTGTCAGCCTGTTGGATAATATTATGGTCGGTCAGGTGGGAACGGAGCAGATGTCCGGCATTGCCATTGTTAACCAGCTGATGATGGTATACAATCTTGCCATTTTTGGTGCAGTTTCAGGAGCCGGTATTTTTACGGCACAGTTTTTTGGCAGAAAGGATCATGAAGGCATCCGTTATACCTTTCGATACAAACTGTACATAGGTATTATTATTACACTGATTGGCTTCTTTATTTTTGGTATGTTTGGAGAAAATTTAATTACGATGTATCTTTTGGGAGAGGATAAGGGGCTGTCCATTGCAGATGCATTATTCTATGGAAAAGAGTATTTGTGGATTATGCTAATCGGTCTTTTGCCGTTTGCAATTGAACAGGCCTATGTCGGAACGCTCCGTGAATGTGGCGAAACTGTTCTGCCAATGATTGCAGGTGTGGTTGCCATAATAATTAATCTTGGATTAAACTATGTTCTGATCTTCGGCAAATTCGGATTTCCCACAATGGGTGTTGTGGGTGCTGCGATGGCAACAATCATTTCAAGATACGTGGAAGCAATGATTGTTATTATCTGGACACATTGTCATAAAGAGCGGATGGCGTTTATCAAAGGGGCATTTTCTTCCTTTAGGATACCCGGGAAGCTGACAAAGGAAATTCTGCGCCGTGGTACGCCTTTGATGATTAATGAAGTGATGTGGGCTGCCGGTATTGCCATGATCGGACAGTGTTATTCCATGAGTGGCTTTGATGCGGTTGCGGCCAGCAATATTGCAAGTACGATTTCCAATCTGTTTAATATCTGCTTTATCGCATTTGGAGATGCCATTGCGATTATTGTGGGACAGCAGCTTGGAGCCGGCAGATTTGAGGAGGCAAAGGATACGGATACCAAGCTGATCACCTTCTGCGTACTGCTTTGTGTGGGACTGGCAGCAATTTTATTCCTTCTTGCACCGCTGTTTCCCAGGTTATATAATACAACAGAAGGGGTACGGAAGCTTGCTGGAGAATATTTAAGGGTATCCGCTGTATTTACACCGCTTTGGGCATTTATTCCTGCGTCGTATTTTACGCTGCGCTCCGGTGGGAAAACAATGATTACGTTTTTGTTTGA
>JAGBBW010000068.1 GCA_017938285.1 Lachnospiraceae bacterium | reverse complement strand
TTACGCCGGAGGCTACTCGCTCAATCTGGCGGAATTTTGTTGTTTCGATTGGTCCCTTGCCGTCAATTGGCTGGCCAAGGGCATTTACTACACGTCCCAGCATGGCATCGCCAACCGGAACCTCTACTACTCGTCCTGTGGTCTTTACGGTGTCGCCTTCGCTGATGCTCTTGCTGTCACCGAGAAGTACCGCACCTACATTATCTTCTTCCAGATTCAGAATCATGCCGTATATTTCGCCCGGAAACTCCAGCAGTTCACCCTGCATGGCCTTTTCCAGACCGTGGATACGTGCAATACCGTCTGCAACCTGGATTACGGTACCAACATCAGATACTTCTAATTTTGTACTGTAATTTTTAATCTGTTCCTTGATTACCGAACTGATTTCTTCAGGTCTTAAATTCAAGATATAAGCACCTTCCTTCTGTTTTACTATCGTTTCTTACGAAAATGGCAGCTGTCAGTTCCAGCAGCAGCTGCATTTTTCCAGCAGACCAGTTCCGGTCTTCTGTACAAAGATTACGTCAGGGAAACCTTCCGTAAATTCTTTGTCATATTGTCAAGCTTCGTGCGGACACTGGAGTCCACAACCCGGTCTCCAATCCGGATAATCATGCCGCCGATTAAGGAAGCATCCACCCGGTAATCCACCTCAAAACTCTCGTATGGCGTCTGCTGCAATAATTTCTGTTCCACCCGCTTTTTCTGGTCGGCGGATAACTCCACCGCAGAAGTCACACGGGCAACTCCAATCTTTTTATACTCACGAACCTTTGCCTGAAAATAGTCCAGAATACCGTCTATTTCAGCACCACGATCCTTTTCTACGATAATCACCAGGAAGCCTACGATATCGTCAGAAAAACGTCCTTTAAAAATGTTTTCAATGACCGTAACTTTCTCTTCCTTGCTGATTTTCGGGTGATTTAAAAGCTTCTGAAGCTCCGGATTTTCAGCAAAGGCCTGTACAAGCAGATCCACCTGCACTGCCATGGAATCCAGCTCATTCTTCTCTACTGCGAGTTCGAATAAAGCCTGTCCATAGGTTCCTTCAATTAACTTTGCCATGTATCCTCACCCATTTCATTCAATGCTTCGTCAATCAGCTTTGCCTGGGCAGCACCATCCAGGGAAGCGGTAACCAGCTTACCTGCCATTTCACGGGCAACTCCAATCATTTCCTGCTTGACTTCATCTCTGACCTTACTCTTTTCCAGTTCGATTTCTCTCTCCGCACGTTCCATGACTCTGGCAGCTTCTTCTTTTGCTTCTGCCACAATTTCATTTTCTCTGGCAAGAGCTTTCTTTCTGCCCTCACTTAAAATGGCATCTACATCCTTTTCTGCTGCTGCAAGCTTCGCTGTATACTCAGCCTTCATTCTGCTGGCATCGGCCATATCCCTGCTGGCGGTCTCCATTTCCTCACGTATCCTGTCCTGACGCTTTTTAAGTAATTCCCTTGCAGGATTAAACAACAAAAGAGACAGTAAGAAAAACAGGAATCCCACCGCAAGGGCAAGAATCACCGCATCTGCAATTAACTGTGCATCGAGTCCGAAAATACGGTTGGATAAACCTAGTACTATATTACTCAAGATTCGGCCTCCTTTTATTTATTTTATTACCTGAAATTAAAGCTTGCCAAGCAGTGGATTTGCGAATAACAGAATGATAGCTACCGCGAAACCATAAAGACCTGTTGTTTCGGCAACGGCCTGACCAAGTAACATGGTGGACATGATATTACCCTTTGCACCAGGATTACGTCCTACTGCTGCTGCACCATGACCGGCTGCAATACCCTGACCAATACCAGGACCGATACCTGCGATCATCGCAAGACCTGCACCAATTGCGGAACAAGCTAAAATTAAACCTTCGTTTGTAATATTACTCATCATAAATTTCCTCCGTTCCATCACCTTATAAGGCGATTCCTTTTTGTTACTTTTTTTGTTTGACGTTCTTTACGTCAGGCGTCCTCTTCTCCAAAGCACTGAGAAATAAATACCATTGTCAGCATACAGAATACATACGACTGAATTGCGCCGGAGAACACATCAAAATAGACATGCAGACCACCGAAAATCGGCCAGATGAAAAACTGTAGCAGCTTTGGAAGCAGACCATATAACAGACCCATCATTACGGTTCCGGATAAAATATTACCGAACAAACGCAATGACATGGACATTGGTGTAGCCAGTTCACCAATAATGTTGATTGGAGTCAACAATACCGGCTGGAACAGCTTTGTGACATGACCCGCTTTTTCGTACTTAAATCCATTGTAGTGGATCATGACGAACGTAATCAGGGCAAGTCCAAGAGTTACACCGTAATCCGCAGTCGGCGGTCTGAGTCCGAACAGACCGGACAAGTTTGCCACAAGAAGAAATGCGAACAAAGTTCCGATATAGTTCGAAAACTTTGCAAAATGCTTATCTCCCATGTTATTTCTTGTCAGGTTGTCCACGGTTTCCACCAGGTACTCAATGATATTGAGGAACGTTCCAGGCACTTCATTCGGGTCTGCCTTCTTAATGGCACGGTTCGCAAACAATGCTAAAATTGTCAGCGTCAGCACCACCAGCAACAGACTGATGTGCGTATTGGTAATCCATAGTTCCTGTCCGAACAGTTCATACTTGATTAAACCATCCACGCCGAAGGTTATTTCATCTCCGGAGGAAGCCTGTATGACTGTACGAAAAACGCTCCCTGGTCCCACTTTCTCACCTTCCTTTGTTTATTATTTTGTTAAGAACTTTATGGGTTAACGGCTGTAAATAAGCCGAAAACTTTAAACTTAAAACTCCAAGTGCCACACCAATTATAGAAATCCACTGTGGCAGAAGCACGGCAGCCACCAGTCCGGCCAGCATGAAAAACATGCGTATGAGCGAGCTGATTTTTACTTTTTTGGCAGCGGTTTCTTCATCATATAACGTAGCCTGCAGCAGAGAATGGTACATGTGAAAACTCATTCCACCGGCAATGACACCGCCCGTCAAAAGTCCCACATTATACGCCAGATGGTTCGAGACAAACAGGTTACCTGTCAGCATAATAACAAGACAGACTGTAATTCCCATAAGCAGTTCATATAATGTCTGCTTTCCTTCCTGCATGATGTTCCTCCTTACCAAAAACATTTTCCCTGACAATCCGGACACACCGGATGTCCTATTCTCCTTTTCCTTCGGTACGTTTCCTCTCTTCTCTCCGTTGTTTATTACGTTCTCCTGCTTTTTTCAGATTCTCAATATAAGCAAGTTCCTCATCTTCCCGCTTTTTATCTTTTGCATAAAAGCTTCTTGTCAGCTGATACACATTCCGTATGGAAGCACCAATGCCAAGAAATAAAAACACCGGCACAAAATACACCGTTCCCAGCCATTCGTTCAGCTTTATACCAAAAAAGAGGCAAAGAAAAACCGGTACCAGCATGGAAATACTGATTTGCGAAATCATCATGAAGCTTCTTGCAATTCCACCTTTTTTTCCCATTATCCAGTCTCCTTTTACTTCAACAGATTTATTTTACCACACTTATCGTCGAAAAGATAGAAGTTTTTTGATTTTTCTCTCATAAAATCTTTTTCGTGACATCTGCCCTGCTTCGTGATAAAATAGTAAGCAATCTTTATTTACTATATTCCAATACCCGGAAAGGATTACCCATTACCATGAAAATTATTATTGTAGGCTGTGGCAAAGTAGGTTATGCCCTCTGCCAGCAGCTCAATGACGAAGGACACGACATTACACTGATTGATAAAAATGTGGAACGGCTCCAGCCTGTGGTTGACAACCTGGATATCCAGGTGCTGACCGGCAATGGCACCAGTTTTCTTGTCCAGCAGGAAGCCGGCATAGAAAACACTGACCTGCTGATTGCCGTTACCAATGAAGACGAAATCAACTTAATTACCTGTCTGATTGCAAAAAAAGCAGGCAATAACTGCAGGACCATCGCCCGTGTCCGGAATCCGCAGTATTTCAACGAAATTGACTATTTAAAGGCTGCCATGGGCATTTCCTTAAGCATTAACCCGGAATATGCCGCCGCCCATGAAATCGCCCGTCTCATCCAGGTTCCGGACGCCATTGACATTGACTCCTTCGCCAGAGGACGTGTGGACCTGCTCCGTCTTGCCATTCCGGAGGATTCCCCGGTAGACAATATGAAGGTCTATGAGTTTTCCAAAAAATTTAACCGGGAAGTCTTAATCTGCATTTTAGAACATGAACATGAAATCAGCATCCCAAACGGTAACAGTGTTCTGCATGCCGGGGATACGATTTCCATTATTATTCCAAGAAAGAAAATTGCCAGCTTCTGCCATACATTCCAGATGTCTGCTGTCCGGGAAATCAAAGATGTCATGATTGCCGGAGGCGGTACTACGGCTTACTATCTTGCCGAGATCCTTTCCAAATCCGGCATTAAAGTAAAAATTATGGAAAAAGACAGGGACCGCAGCCACTTTTTAAGTCTTGCCCTGCCAAAAACCATGATTATTAACGCCGATGCTACCGTCCACGAAAACCTGCTGGAGGAAGGTCTGCCACAGATGGATGCCTTTGTTTCCCTGACCACCCAGGACGAAACCAACATCTTCCTGTCCCTGTTTGCCAACAAAGTAGCACCAAAGTGCAAAAAAATCACAAAAATGAGCAAAATGGCACAGGATGATATCATTGAGGAGCTTCCTATCGGAAGTATTATTTCTGCCAGAAATACAACCACCGAGTACATATTAAAATATGTCCGTTCCCAGACCAACGCCTATGGCAGTAATGTTGCCGGTCTGTACCGCCTGATGGACAACCAGGTAGAAGCCCTGGAATTCCACGTCCGTGAAAACTGCCCGGTCATTGGCATCCCTTTGTTAAATCTGAAGCTGAAGCCAAACCTGTTAGTCTGCTGTATCGTCCGCGGCCGGCAGATTATTACGCCTTCCGGTCGTGACACCATCGAACTGAACGATACTGTCATTGTAGTTACCACCAACAAGGGACTACAGGACATTTCTGATATATTACAGGGATAATATTCCCGCAAATGAGGACAAACCTATGAATTATTCGATTATTATTAATATTCTCGGCTGGGTTTTAAGCCTGCAGGGAATTTTCATGCTGCCGCCCTGTCTGGTCGGACTGATATACAAAGAATACCACGATGCCATTGTATATCTGATAATATCTATCTGCTGCACCATTGCGGGATTTTTATTCCGCCGTCTGAAAGCAAAAAACAATACCTTTTATGCAAGAGAAGGTTTCGTTGCCGTGGCACTCAGCTGGATTATACTCAGTATGACCGGTGCCATCCCATTTGTGCTGAATGGAGATATTCCATCCTATACGGATGCTTTATTTGAAATTATTTCCGGCTATACCACCACCGGTTCCAGTATTCTGACAAACGTGGAAGCGCTTTCCCATGCGAATCTGTTTTTCCGCAGCTTCAGTCACTGGATTGGCGGTATGGGCGTACTGGTATTCATCCTGGCCATTCTGCCAATGACCGGAGGTTCCACCATGAACCTGTTAAAGGCTGAATCTCCCGGACCATCCGTTGGCAAGCTGGTACCGAAAATGCAGCAGACAGCCTTTATTTTGTATGCTATTTACTTTGTAATGACCATCGTTGAAATTATTTTCCTCCTCGCTGGTGGTATGTCCCTGTTCGATTCACTTTGTCATGCCTTTGGTACAGCAGGAACCGGTGGTTTTGGTATTAAAAATGACAGTATTGCAGGCTATTCCCCTTATCTGCAAACCGTCATCACCATATTTATGTTTCTCTTTGGTGTAAATTTTACCTTTTTTTATTATATCCTGATACGAAGGGTGCGGGACGCTTTCAAAATGGAGGAAGTCCGCTGGTATATTGCCATTTACACCGGAGCAGTTGTTCTGCTGATGATTAATCTGGTCTCCAACGGTTATGCTTTTCTGGAAAGTCTGCTTCATGTTACCTTCCAGGTAGCCTCCATTATGACCACTACCGGTTATGCCACTACGGACTTTAACCTGTGGCCGGAATTTTCCCGCGGACTTATGGTATGCCTGATGTTTATCGGTGCCTGTGCCGGCTCCACCGGAGGCGGTATTAAAGTATCCCGTATTATGATTTACTTAAAGCAGGTAGGCAAAGAACTGATGCAGCAGATTCACCCCCGCCGTGTCCATGTTCTCAAAATGGAAGGCAAGGAAATTCCCCATGCTACCGCCCATTCCTGTAATGTACTGTTAATGACATATATTGTCGTATTTATTGCCTCCTACCTGCTGATTTCCCTGGACGGCTTTGATACTACCACGAACTTTACCGCTGTTGCGGCCACATTAAACAATATTGGTCCTGGTCTTAACATGGTCGGTGCCACAGGAAACTTTTCCGCCTTTTCGGATTTTTCCAAATATGTCCTCATGTTTGACATGCTTGCCGGACGTCTGGAAATCATTCCGATGATTCTGCTGTTTTACCCATCCACCTGGAAAAAATAAAGCAGCGTGCAAATCCCGGTCAATTGTGTTATACTAGAACAAAGAGTTCTGCTTGCAGAACTCTCGCGCCGAGCGCGGTCGCTTGCGACATACTTCATCTTCGCAGACCAGACACTCTGGTCTGCTTTACTACAAAGGAAAGGATGGCCGACTTATGGATTCCAACATCAGACTATACCGAAAACGATTTATTCCAGAAGAAGTAATCTTTCTAAAAGACGATCATATTCTGTATCTGGATGACGATTTGATTATTACCTCCTGGTCCACACTAAAACCAAGGTCCGATTTTGCTTCCGGCTTCTCCCTGTACTATCGTAAAGAAGGGTTTAAAATCAGCCGCCACTCTGGTGCTGATGGTTCCTTTACCCGCTGGTACTGTGATATTATTACGGAAACTTCCCAGGGAAATGACCTGGTTTTTGTTGACCTTCTGATTGATGTTATCCTTACCCCGGATGGTGCTGTCCATGTGGTGGATCTGGATGAAGCCGCAGAAGCACTGGAGCAGGGACTGATCACACCTGACCTGCTGAGCCAGGCACTCCGCTCCACAGACAAACTGCTGGGATATATCTATGGAGGAAACTTTTCTGTCCTGACCCGTTGTCTGGAGCCTTATCTCGGACAATAACGCTTATACCGCATACCTGATTTTTCTATGTTTTGCGGTATATTCTTCCACAATTCCGGCAATACTTCTTCTGTCAGTGATATTATACACAATTATAGTTTCCCTATGACAGGAGGTAGTTATTTATGGCAGTTGATTTTAAAAACAGCGAAACCATGAAAAATCTGATGAAAGCATTTGCTGGTGAAAGCCAGGCAAGAAACCGTTATACGTTTGCTGCCGGTCAGGCAAAACAGGACAATTTATATGTGATTGCTGCTGTATTCAAATTTACAGCAAAGCAGGAGAAAGAACATGCCGAAATTTTCTATAATCATTTAAAAGAAATGGCAGGAGAGAACATTGCCATCGACGGCACCTACCCTGTGGATATTACTCCATCCATTATCGAACTGCTTCGCTTCGCAGAACATAATGAAATGGAGGAATACGGCGATGTCTACAAACATTTTGCGGAGGTAGCAAAGGAAGAAGGCTTCCATAAGATTGCCGCTCATTTTAACCTGATTGCTGCCATTGAAAAGACCCACGCAGAACGTTTTTCCTATTTTGCTGATTTATTAGAGCAGAATAAACTGTTTGTTTCTGATGTTTCCTGCCAGTGGATGTGTTTAAACTGCGGTCACGTCATCGAAGGTACCGAAGTTCCTGAGAAGTGCCCGGTATGTGACCACGAAAAAGGATATTTTATCCGTCTGGAGCTTGCCCCTTATACCAGCCGCGACTAATGTGCTGCTCTATAGGGAGACGCTGATTATAGCGTTTCCTTCACCGGAGACCCGTCTTTTTTTCTACGAAATCAAAGTGCCGCATGTAGTATTCCATGCGGCACTTTATAATTAACCTTCAATTCCTTCAATACGGCGGATATGTCTCTCGTCATTGGAAAACGGAGTATCCAGAAATAAATCAACGATATCCAGGGCATGTCCTGCACCAATAATTCTGCCTCCCATGGCAAGTACATTGGCATTGTTATGCTCTCTGGTTGCCTTTGCACTAAAACAGTCGTGGCACAGTGCGCAACGGATTCCCGGCACTTTGTTTGCAGCAATGGAAATACCAATACCGGTACCACAAATCAGAATACCTTTTTCGCAGGTTCCTTCCACAACCGCTTTTGCTACCGCCTTTGCATATTCCGGATAATCACAGGATTCTTTGGTAAACGTACCAAAATTTTTATACTCTATTCCTCTTTTTTCTAAATGAGCCATAACCTCCTGCATTAAATCATATCCACCATGGTCACATCCTAACGCTATCATATCACTCTGTCTCCTTCATCATTTTTGTAGTCGTAACCTTTCCATATTTCTGGTTACGTAATTTTATACTATTGTCATACCAGATTTCTTCCTAATAGTCAAGCAGATTTGCAGCAGCCGTTGTTCTTATACGTGCAGAATCTGGTATCCTGCAGCCTTTCGCAGACGGTTCATAATTGCCCCAGACAGTTTTGTTGTGTCAAAACTCTCCGAGTAGATAACCTCCATCTGCTCCGTATCAGACAAACGCAGTGCAGCAAACAAATGGGCAGAAATCTCCTTTTCACTTTTTAAAGAACCCAGAGAATATATCTTCCGGCATACATACTGTTCTTTCGTCTCCTCCGCACACAGCACAGCCGTCTGGATTCCTTTCTGTTCCTGCTCTGCCACAAGTTCATTTATTTTTTTAACAACAGCTTCTGTTTCCCCTTCTACTATTGTAATCTGCCCCTTTGGTGCATAGTGCCGGTATTTCATGCCCGGTGCCTTTGCCACTACAGATTCCTGTGGCTTTGTCGCCAGCACCGCCCGGTCATACTCCACTTCTGCCGCTATCTGTTCAAAATCTTCCTTGGTAATAAAACCAGGTCTCAGAATCACCGGCACCTCTCCGGATAAATCAATAATAGATGACTCCAGTCCAATATCCGAATCACCGCCATCCACAATCATTTCCACCCGGCCGGATAAGTCTTCGATTACATGCTCTGCCCTGGTAGGACTTGGTCTGCCGGATAAATTCGCACTTGGCGCAGCAATATAAGTACCGGAAGCCCGTATAATTTCCTGGGCAATTTTATCCGACGGCATACGTATTGCCACAGTTTCCAGACCACCTGTCGTTGCATACGGCACCAGCTTACTTTTCTTTAATATCATGGTCAATGGTCCCGGCCAGAATCTTTCTGCCAGCCGGTACGCCAGTTCCGGAATATCCACTGCCAGAATTTCCAGTGCAGCCATATCCGCAATATGAATAATCAGCGGATTATCCGATGGTCTTCCTTTTGCTGCATAAATCCTTGCTGCTGCATCTTCCTGCAGTCCATCTCCACCGAGCCCATACACCGTCTCTGTAGGAAACGCCACCAGTGCCCCTTCCCGCAACAGTCTTCCTGCTTCCTCCAACAACATTTTATCCGGATGTTCCCTGTCTATTGTAATAATCCTAGTATTCATTGTCCACTCCGTTTCTACCCTGCTCTGCTTCTGTATTCAGGTATTCCATAATTCCAAGATGGATGGCAAACGCCAGTTTTTCCTGATATTCCTCTGATGCCAACAGATCCGCTTCCGTGGGATTGGATAAAAATCCGCATTCCACAATCACTGCCGGACAACAGGATTTCTTCAGCAGATAATACTCTTTATTTGCCTTGGCCACACGATGATTTCCATCATCCATTTCAGACTTCAGCTGTTCCTGTATGACAGTCCCCAGTACCTTTCCTTCCTCTGAACCGGAATAATAAAACACCTGGGCGCCATCTACATCTGCTTCCGGATAACTGTTCTGGTGGATGCTAACCATCAATGCAGGGGAAGTCTCTTCCAAAAGCTTCACTCTTGCCCTCAGATCTTCATTTTTTCTGCTGGCCGCATTTTCCGAAGCCAGATCTTTATCCTCTTCCCTTGTCATAACTACCAGAACACCATTCTGCTCCAGAAGAGACTTCAGCCGCAGGGCAATATTCAGATTGATATCCTTTTCCAGCGCAGAATTCACGCCTACTTTGCCTGGGTCCTTGCCGCCATGACCTGCATCAATTACAACCACCGGTCCTTCTGCCTTCTGTGTCATGGTATATGCTGCCTGGGACTCTTCCACCCGCTGCAGGTATCCGGCTCCCAACAGAAGAATTCCTGCCATCAGCAGCACTGTAATCTTTTTTCCTTTCATATTCCTCCCATAGAGGTATCCCTGTCTTCCAGTTACACCCATATACAGAATTTGTAATCAGTATATTCCATAGGAATGTCCATTATGTCTGCGGTCTGCTATTTCATATAGTCCCCTATCACCGGCCAGATTTCTTCCGTTTCATATCCAAGCCTCCAGGCAGCTATCCCGGCAGTATCTGCCCCGGCAATTACCCTCAGGCGTTCATGCAGCGAATCCACATCTTCCAGCCATATTTTATACAGAATTCCATCCTTTTCGTATTCCGCATAATTCTGCGCTGTAGACACATCCCAGACCGCTGTCACTCCATTACTTTCCAGTACTTTTTTAGCACTTTCCATTGTCAGCGCTTCCGAAGAAAGTTTCACCGTTCCTCCGATGTCCTGCTCCGCCCACAATCTGGTATAAAACGGAATTGCCATTATCACACGCTCTTTTGGTACTTTTTCCAGTGTATTGCTGACCGCTTCTTTTAAGAAGCCAAGGGACGCCACAGAGCCAGCCGTTTCTGAACCACTGTAATGCTCATCGTATGCCATGATAACCACATAATCCACAATCCTGCCCTGGGTTTCCAGATCATAAAAATCATTGTATGGGGCCGGCACATAGTTGTCTACGGACAACACAAGACCTTCTTTGCGGCACTGGATGGACAGTTCCTTTAAAAACTGGATATAATGCGGTCCTGTTTTTGCTGACAATGTTTCAAAATCAATATTCCATCCATCAAATCCATACTGTCTGGCTTCTGCCATCATATGGTCAATCAGCTTCGTCCTCGCCGCAGACGATGCCAGAAGCTCATGTGTGCTGACTTCCGGATTAAAATTGTCAATCAGTGCCCACACTTTCAGCCCCATGGCATGCGCCCGCTCTACATAACCGGCATCTGCCAGGGAACTGATATTTCCTTCGGTATCAGTAAGACGGTACCAGGTAGGAGAAATCACGGTCAGTTCCCTGGCATTTGCCACAATCTGCTCCAGATTATCATTTGCCTTTGGCACTGTCACCTGATGCCACCCCAGAAGAACACGTTCTTCCTGACTGATATGGCTGTATTCCGGCTCGATATAGGAACTCTGTAGTACATCATAATAAGATTCTCCCAGAAATTTCTTCTGTACATATCCAAAAATGCCATCCTGGGTCATGACTTTGACAAAGCTTCTGCCACCTGCCCCGGTTCCTCCTATATAATACAACGTTTCGCCTTCCGGTGCCAGACGGAGAATATCACTTTTAATATCCGGCTCCACGCGGATTGGTGTGCTGTCTTCCACGGTATCATAATACAGGAAATCAATCCACTGATAATGGATCACAACACGGTTTGGATTCTCATAAAACTGATAGGTCATATCAGAAAACAGCGCTGTAAATTCCAGCGAAACATAATACACGTCCCCCAGCTTAAAAAATACCGGATGTCCCAGAGAACATGCTTCATCATTTCTATAATACTGGGATTCCCCTTCTGCTGCACGAATCAGTTCTTCCGGCCACGCCAGACTTAACAGATGTTCTTCTTCATCCAGATAGAAGCCATCATTCAGCAGGGAAAACACCGTGCCTGCCGGTAAATACAGGCCTCCTTCCCGTAAAAGGGCTTTTTCCTCAAATATTTCATTTTCCATTAACACCACTGCCTCATCCGGTGCCACATCATAATATCTGTCCAGGGCACGCATCGTTTCACTTGGTGTATACTTATTTATTAATGTAACTGCAAGCAGTGTCAGTGCAATGCAGATAAATATCGTACCAACTGCCACCTTTATTCTCAAAGATTTATCCATATTTGTCCAATTCCTCATTTCTTTCCAGATACAGACTGCACCAGGCAGCTGTTTCAAAATGAGTATACCAGATTTTTTTCCTGATGTCATTAGAAATTTCCTTTCAGGCAGAAAGAGGAAAAGACTCCTGGTTTTTGAGCGGCCGGAATTCTCCCTCTTCCTGCCTTCCTTCTGCTGTACCTCTGCTTTGTCCATTGGATAAAAAGTACTTCGTGACAAGTAATTTTTTTGAAACTGCAACAGGTTACTTTGTCTTCAACAGACGTTGAAACGGTCTGTTAAAAGTTTTTTTGTGTTGAAACGGCCGGATATACAGTGGTACTTTCTGTATGACACACCGCTGGCCAAACTCCTTCTGTGCCAGCAGTTCATCCCCTCCAGTCAGCATAAGTCCGGTTCGTTTTTCCTGCTTTATCCTGCAAAAAAACTCATTCCAGCAGTCCAACGTGAACTCTGTTACTGCTCCACAACAGAAATATCGTTCAAAAGAACAGCCGGACAGCCCTGCATACTGCTTCCCAAAACAACAGACAACATAAGCATATCCGCGTCCCCGCCAGCCTCCTGCTTCCTGTGGTTCCACACGCTTTACTACCGTAATTCCATTCCGTTCAAACACAAAGCTGCTTTGTTCCCCTCCATTTTTCATAGTTTTTCCTGACCGTTCCAGGTGCTCCATCTGACTGCTTTCACTGCAATCCAGATACAACACCGGCTTTCTGTATCTGTGTCTCAGGTACACTGCCAGCTGCAGTGCAGCCATACTGCCGTCCTGCTCGTCCAGAACACCTGTTACCGCATACCACCATTCCCTGGTCTTTTCCCTGCCTTTTTTCCGGTGGAGATTCTCCAGATCTGCCGCTATCTGCTCTGCTGATGCGTATTCCTTTCCATTTGTCCGGAGACATTTTTCTACAATCCCCCGGTAACCTTTTGGCACTTCGGCACTGTGATTCATCATATATTCCATACATCTTCCAAAGCAGTACAGATCTGTCCGCTCTGACAAAGGACCATTCTGTTTCATTTCCGGTGCACAATACCCTGGTGTTCCAAAAATAAACCGTTCTTTTTCCTGCTGATTCCGGTAAATGGCACTACCAAAATCAATAAGCTTTACTCTGTGATTCGAAATCAGGATATTTTCCGGTTTTAAGTCCAGGTACAAAATTTGTCTGGCCGGATCATGCAGAAATCTCAGAATTTCACATAATTGAACTGAAATTTCCAATAATGAAGTTACAGAAAGACTCCCTGTCCGCAGAATATACTGCTTTAAACTTTCTCCTGAAACAAATTCTTCCACGATATAAGTTTCTGTATCAAACTCAAGAATATCGTATATGATAGGGATGGATGGATGCTGACATTGCTGCAGCATGCCTGCTTCTCTGGCAAGCATGTCATGTTGTGGGTGGGATTTATTGATTGCTTTCAGAACGCGCTTGCAGGATAACCCCTTATGCTCTGCAAGCCAGATTTTACCGCCGATGCCGTGATGCAACAGCTGTAACACATTGTACTTGTTCAGTAATTCTACCGGTAACATAATCTCCTTTCGTCTTACTGAGGGGAATACAAGTAGCTTTGTGTCTTCATTATACGCTCCGGAATCGAAAACTACAAGCTTTTTTCTTGCTCGAATATGTAGAAAATAACCATCATTTTTCGTATAAAATGACGGACGTTTTTTTCTACTTTCCTTTATTTATACGCCTTTGCGCGTTTTTTAACTAAACACTGGTTAAAAAAAAGTAACTGATTTCCCGCAATCCACATATTGACTTTGTTCCAAATATCCAGTATACTTTTTGTTACGTAACGGTTCCTATCTTCACAGTTACTTTACTATTTATAACATGAAGGAGGTAAGCACAATGAAAATAGAAAAAATCAGTGATACCCAGATTCGCTGCACGCTGAGCAGGCAGGACCTCGCGGACCGTGACTTAAAACTCAGCGAACTTGCTTATGGTTCCGACAAAGCCAAAGATTTATTCCGTGAGCTGATGGTGCAGGCCTCTTATGAATGTGGTTTCGAAGCTGAGGATATTCCTCTTATGATAGAAGCAATTCCTGTTTCCAGCGACTGTCTGGTTTTGATTGTAACCAAAGTTGATGACCCTGACGAGCTGGATACCCGTTTTTCCAATTTTTCGTCATTCCGTGATTCTTCCGGTGAAGACTTCTCTTCTCCGGTGACTTCTTCGGTTGCTGATGAAATTTTAGAATGCTTCGGTCAGCTTGGTGCCCTTCTTGGAAAAAGCAGGGAAGCCATGGAAAAAGCTGATTCACCGGAAGAAGACAGCCATTCTGAAGCAGAATCTCCTGCTGTTCATCTGACCAAGGCTTTTTCTTTTCCTACCTTACAGGCAGCAACTGTCCTGTCCCGTCTGATTGCACCATATTTCTTCGGTATCAGTACTCTTTACAAAGACGAAGGAGACAACTGCTACTATCTGGTGCTTCATATCTCAGACCATACACCGGAGGAATTTAACCGCATCTGCAACGTAATTTCCGAGTACGGTACTTCCGTATCCGCAACTCCTGCTTCACTCTCTTACTTTGCAGAACATTTTAAAACGATTCTGGGTACTGACGCAGTGCAGACTTTAAACGCATTATAAACTTAAGAGGGGATGTTCCGGAACATCCCCTCTTTTTTCACTGTCTCTACAGTTATTTGCTGCTTAAATATGCATTGATTTCATCAACCAGCGGAGCAACTTCCAGACCATGCACCATACATGCTTCCTCTAAGGATTCACCCTGTGCGGACGGACATCCGATACAGTGCATGCCATAGTTTAATAATACAGCGATAACACCCTGGTCTATACTGATAATTTCACCAATCGTCATTTCCTTTGTTACTGTAGCCATTTTAACCTTCCTCCTTCTAAAATATTTCAGAATAACTCGAAAATTCTGACTAACATGATTATATCCATATCTTTCTTTGCCGTCAAGAGATATTATTACCAGTTTCTCTTTCTTATATCAGTGTGTTACTGTTCACACAGAACTTTTACACAATCGTGGATAGTAGTTTTTGGAGAAAATAATACCAAAACCGTAAAATGGTGCAAACAGTAACTCTGCGTTCTCTGTTATTCATTTGAGAATATTTTTCACTTGTATTTTCTACTGTTTTATATTAAAATAGTATCAGCAATAAATAATTAAAGGAGGACACTATCATGGCATATACTATTAATGACACATGTGTAAGCTGCGGTGCTTGTGCAGCTGAATGCCCAGTAGGCGCTATCGCAGAAGGAGCAACTCATTACGAAATCGATGCTGACGCTTGCTTAGAGTGCGGTGCTTGTGCAGCTACCTGCCCAACTGGTGCTATCGAAGGCTAATCACCAAAAGTCAAAAGGTGCTGCTGTAGCAGCACCTTTTCTTATTTTCTCCAAAAATGCTTTTTCCGTTCCTCCTCCAGCGAAATTCTCTGTCGTGACACCTGACACTCCCGGATTGTCCGGTCCAGTTTCCGGTATCTGTCCTCTTCCAGATTTTCTCTCTCCCGGAACAAAAAATTCATTTCTTTTAAAATCCGGTTAGAAATACGCTCGTCCATTTTTTCAAGCAGAGCCTGGTTATTCTGGTTTAAAATTTCCATCAATGCTCCACCAAACCCGGAATACATACGGTAAAAATTACTTTCCGCCTCTGTAGGCTGTACCACAGTACGACTGGTTGCTGCCACCTCCGGAACCAGCTGCTCCATCCGGTGCTTCAGCTCTTTTCTTTCTTCTTCTTTCAGTACTGCTACTTCCTCCAGCTTTGGCAGAAGCTGCCGGATCATTTCTTCTGTGAACCCCTCCTGCTGTAACTGTTTTATCTGATCTAATACCAATTGACATTCCATAACCGATTAACTCCTTCCGTAACATTCTGTCCTTTTTTATCATAATCGGTATTGGACTGGTTCACAAGTATTTTTGCCAATTTATTCCATATTTTTCATGGCAGTATTTCTGTTTTTTCGACTTTTTTGGCATTCTGGTCCTGTCAGATCCCTTTTCTCTTTTTTACTGGGAGCGTACCTCCAGATTGCCAAACTTCTGGATATCGCCCATCCATTTCAGTTTCACTGTACCCGTAGGACCGGCACGGTGCTTGCCAATAATAATTTCTGTAACGCCCGGCTCCTCCGTGTCCTTATTATAATACTCATCACGGTAAATAAACATAACCACATCCGCATCCTGTTCGATTGCTCCGGATTCTCGCAGGTCGGAGTTCATCGGACGCTTATCCGGACGCTGTTCCACCGCACGGCTTAACTGGGACAGGGCAATCACCGGAACATCCAGTTCCCTTGCCAACGCTTTTAAAGAACGGGAAATATCAGAAATTTCCTGCTGTCTGGATTCCACCCGGCCACTGCTGGTCATCAGCTGCAGATAGTCAATAATTACCAGTCCAAGTCCTCTTTCCAGCTTTAATTTACGGCACTTGGAACGCAGCTCTGAAATAGAAATACCAGGGGTATCGTCTATAATCAGGGAAGATTCTCCAATATTCCGGGCACTTTCCATCAGATCTGCCCATTCTGAATCCTTTAAATCACCTGTCAGAATACTTTGGGAATCCACCTTGGAATTCATGGCAAGGAGACGGTTAACCAACTGCTCCTTACCCATTTCCAGACTGAAAATCACGGTTGGCACTCTGGAATGAAGGGAAATATATTCTGCCATATTTAACACAAACGCTGTCTTACCCATGGCAGGACGGGCCGCCAGAACAATCAGCGCCTGCTTCTGTAAACCAGACAGTTTATAATCCAGGTCACGGAACCCGGTAGCAATACCGGTAATCCGCCCCTGGCTTTTTGCTGCCTGTTCAATACTTTTTAACGTGCGGAACACCACCTGGCGCATATCTTCATACTCGCCGGCTCCTCGTTTCTGTATAATATTAAAAATCTGTTTCTCGGTATCTTCCAGAATCGTATCCATCCGTTCTTTGTCCGCATAACAGTTATTTGCAATTCCTTCGGTAATTTTTATCAGCTTCCTGGAAAGCGATTTTTCTTTCACAATTTCTGCATAATATTTGATATTAGCCGAAGTAGACACTGCATCCGTCACATCACGGATAAACTCCAGTCCGCAGATTTCCGGAGAAACCCCTTTTTCCTTTAACTTATCCATAATGGTAACCATTTCTGCAGGTTTTCCTTCGTGCAGAAGCTCCACCATGGCTTCAAACAGGATACCATACTGCTGGATATAAAAATCTTCCCCCTGTAACAGTTCGGAAGCTGTCACAAGCGCATCTTTATCCATTATCATGGAGCCGATGACTGCCTGTTCAGCTTCCTTGCTGTGGGGCTGTACTTTCTTTATTACAGCTTCTTCCATTTTGATTTCTCCAGTTTTATGCCTGCTCTACTTTAACCGTAATCTCCGCAGTTACCTTTGGATGCAGACGCACCGGCACATGGTAAGTACCAAAGTTACGGATTGGATCTGCGAGCTGCAGTTTCTTCTTATCCACCTCTAACTTTAACTGTTCCTTTAATGCTACTGCAATTTCCTTTGTAGAAACCGAACCAAAAGTACGTCCGCCTTCACCGGCCTTGATTTTCAACGTAATGCTGCCAGCCTCGATACTCTTTGCCAGAGCCTGTGCCTCCTCTAAAATTTCCTGCTGTCTCTTTGCTTCCGCTGCCTTCTGCAGCTTTAATTCATGCATTGCTTTGTCTGTTTTTTCCACACCGAGCTTCTTTGGCAGAATAAAATTTCTGGCATAACCATCGTTTACCTTGACAACTTCCCCTTTCTTTCCTAAGCTCTTTACATCTTCTAATAAAATAACTTCCATTTTAAATATCCCCTTTCTCTTTCATATCCCGCAGGACATTCTTTACCTTTTCCATGGCCTCTAAAATAGTACACTCTGCCAGCTGCGCACCAGCCACACTCATATGACCGCCGCCGCCGATTTTTTCCATTACTACCTGTACATTCAGTTCATCGATGGAACGGGCACTAATATATATCTTTCCATTGAACTCGGTAAACACAAAGGATGCCCGTGTGTTATCAATATTTAACAGCTCATTTGCTGTCTGGGCTGCCACCACGGTCGGACTGTCCAGACCATCACTTTCCGAGATGGCAAAGACATAGTAATCCATAAAAATCTCCGCAGAAGAAACCGCCTGGGCTTTTGCCTGGTATTCCACAAAATTTGTACGGAACAATTTCCGGATACGGGTTACATCCGCACCATTTCTTCTGAGGTAAGCCGCTGCTTCAAAGGTACGGACACCGGTTTTCGTCAGGAAATTATTCGTATCAATCATAATTCCCGCATACATCGCATCCGCCTCCAGAGGCTTTAACTTTAATCCTTCGCCAATATACTGTAAAATCTCTGCGACCATTTCACAGGCCGAGGACGCATACGGCTCAATATAGGACAACACCGCATCGATTGCCTCTCCGGTCTGACGATGGTGGTCAAGAATCACAATCGTCTTGGTCAGACCAAGCAGTTCCTTACATTCCGTAATATTTGGACGATTTACATCCACTACAACAAGCAGTGTCTGGTCATTCACAATCTCTTGGGCCTTACTTCCGGAAATAAACATATCCTCTTCATACTCCGGATTTTCCTGAAATTTTTCCATCATAGGCCGGATGGAACTGGTAACGTCATTAATGACAATCTGTGCCTTCTTACCCAGCGTTTTGGCAATACGGTACACACCGATTGCAGAACCAAGGGAATCAATATCACCGATGGAATGCCCCATAATGACTACCTTTTCCTTGGTTTCCACATATTCTTTTAACGCATGGGCTTTTACCCTGGCCTTAACACGGGTGTTTTTTTCCATCTGGACACTCTTACCACCATAGTAGGAAATCTTGTCCCCATCCTTAATAACCGCCTGGTCACCGCCACGGCCCAGGGCAAGGTCAATGGCCGCACGGGCAAGATCATAATTCTTGGTATAAGAAGCCGCCCCGACACCTACACCAATGGAAATCGTAACCGTCATCTCATAAATATTCAGATTCCGGATTTCTTCCAGAATGGAAAAACGGTTTGCCTCCACAACACTTAAATATTTCTGTTTAAAAACAAAAATATATTTATCCTTTTCCAGACGCTTGATAATCGCATCAATACTCTGCATATATTTGTTGATTTCACGCTCTACCCAGGCTGTTACAAGGGAACGTCTTACTTCATCCGCTCCTTCAAACGCCTCTTCATAATTATCAATATACAGCATGCCGACTAACATTTTTTCCTCGGCATTTTCTTTTTTTAAGGCAGTTATTTCCGTTTCATCATACAGATACATTCCAATCAGGGTATTGACATTTTCTTCTTCCCCATCTTCTGCAGCCCACGGCATATCATCCCGGTAATCCGACATATCCAGACGCCGCAGAAGCACCCGGTAATTCTTTCTTCCATGAACCATATGCTGTGTTACATCTTCCTCCACCGTTGGCAGCTGTTCCAGGGAAAGTTCTTCAAAGACGTTCTGAACCGACATTCTGGCTGTTTTTTCATACTTCACAATATCTTTCAGCTCATTATTTGCCCAGACAAGGTGCCCCTCAGTATCCAGAATGCCATAGGGCACATCCAGCTCCTTGACAAAACTATGCTGCACCTGTCCATGGTCCGCTGCAAACCGCACCAGTTCTCCCACAATATAAGGGCGCTTAAATACAAATAAAATCAGTGCAATGACAAAATATACTGCGGTATAAATCATCATAATGCCGGCAGCCTTTCTGTCTACCACATAAATGCTGAGTACCATACACAGCAGCAGTGCGGTAAGCCAGACCGGCCACTGCATATATAATTTCAAGGCACCTTTCAGCTTTATTTTTGCTTTATTTTTATCTTTTTTCATGCTTCCTCACATTCTGCCATACCGACATGGCAAGGTTTAAGAATCATATACCGCTTCATTATAGCACAAAGTTTTAAAAACATAAAGCTTTTTTCTTTTTTATGCAGGCAAACTGTGGAAGACTGTTCGTGATAAGCAGGCAAAAAAAGTGAACAAGACCCTTCCGCATCTCAAATTCTCTCCAGAATCCCCTCTACACAGGCCATTCCTACACGGTATAAAGCCTCGTCCGTATTGGCACCGATATGGGGTGTCAATATAACATTTGGAAGCTGGTATAACGGATTATCCCTGCCGACCGGTTCCTCTGCCACAACATCCAGCGCTGCTACCATAAGAGGTCCGTCCGGTGATGTTAATGCTGCATATAATGCTGCTTCATCCAGCAAAGCTCCACGGGCAGTATTAACGAGAACCGCCCCCGGTTTCATGGCAGAAAGTTCCTTTTCTCCGATAATTCCTCTGGTCTCTTCATTCAGTGCCATACCAAGTACAACAAAATCCGCAGAAGACACCGCCTCCACTATGCTGCCGGCATACTCTATTCCAAGTTCCGAAGCTTTTTCCTTTGTCAGGCTCCGGGACCATCCGGTACAGCGCATGGAAAATCCATGCCTGCATATTGTAATTGTCTTCTTTGCAATTTCTCCCACGCCAAGAAAGGCCACTGTTTTTCCACCCAGCTCCATTCCCTGCAGGGCAGCCATAACGGCAGAATCAGCAAACGACACCCCCTCTGCCAATTGCTTTTGCACCAGTGAAAATTTCCTTGCTGCTGCCAGCATAAGGGCTATATTTAATTCTGCAACAGAAGCCGCATTCCGGTACGGAGTATTAAACACCTGAATTCCACGCTCTGCCGCTGTCTCCAGATCTACACCATCCAGTCCTGTACCATGTACCGCAATTACTTTCAGACCGGACGCTTTTTTTAAAACTTCTGCTGTCATCTGAAGATTCCGGTTAATTACAGCATCACACTCTGCCAGCCGTTCCCAGTCTGAAATTATTTCCGACACACCTTCCAGTTTTTTTCTGGCTTCCGGATGTATATATTCACATAAAAAAGTTTTCATTATGCACCTGTTTCCTGATATAATGTTTTCCGTAATTTCCCCGCTTCTTCCATAAGGAGGGGCGTCACGAGCGGATAGGTCAGATTTTCCGGCAGTACTTCAAAAACCTGCACTTCCTCCATCTCACTCTCCGGCATTATTCCCATCCTGTGTACCACCGCCAGAAATACCATTCCACAGGTTGCTCCCTTTCCACGGTATCCAAGATAATCACACACCGGATAAAGCTCTGCATCCTGTACTCCGCTTTCTTCATATAATTCCCGGCGTGCGGCATCCAGCGGAGTTTCTCCTGCTTCGATATGACCTCCCTGGGTTTCCCATGTATCCCTTGCTTTATGCCGGCTTAACAGCCATTTTCCCTCATAACTGGAACACACCACCACATATTTGTAATTCCCCTGTGTTTCCACAGGATAAATATGGCATTGCAGTGCTTCCCTTTCTGTTGTTATTTCCATCGTATTCTTCCTTCCTGATATCTCCCACCATACCAGACAGCAACGCTATTCTGATATGCCGTTTAAAAAATATTTATTAATTCCATCAGATTCCCTATCTCATAATCCGGCTTGTATTCTATTGCATCCACATTCTGGTAAACCGCAAATCCCTGTTTCACCCAGACAGCCTTCATTCCCAGCTTTTTCGCAGGAACAATATCATTATCCAGCCGGTCCCCAATCATAACAGCTTCTTCTGCCAGACAGCCCGCCAGAAGAAAAGCCCGCTTAAAAATAGCCGGATCCGGCTTTGCCACACCAAACTCCGCTGACGCAGCCACTACATCAAAATAAGTAAGCAGTCCCCAGTCTGACAAACGTTCCGCTGTCCCTAAAGACTGATTGGCAATCACACCAAGCCGGTATCCTTTCTCCTTTAAATAGCGCAGAACCTCTTCTGCTTCCGGATACGGCACTTCATCCTCCCTGTGCCACGGAGTTTTTTCAAGACCAAAAAATTTCAAGGCTTCCAAATCGCCCTTAAGATTCTGCTTTGCAAAAAACGCTCTCTTTTCCTGAAACTGCTCAAAGGAAATCTCTGTACCGGAAATGGCATCACGGATACGGTGGTTATAAGCTTCCGTTTCATCCACCAGGGTGGAACCAACATCAAAAAATATCCAGGAAATGTTACTCTTTTGTGATACCGTACTACATCCCATTACCTCTGTCCTCCAATATACTTTACATAGACCTGACACGGATTCCACTCATCCCATAACGGCAGGCATTCCAGTTCCCGGAAGCCTAACGATTCATAAAAGCTGTTGGTAATATCATACTCTTTGTAATGCCCTTTTTTCACCGTCTTTACCTGCACATACTCATACCCCTTATCTTTTGCATATTCCATAAAAGCTTTCCATAATGTTGTGCCGATACCCTGACGGTGGTACGCCTTTAAAATACCCATAACATAAAGTTCCACTGTGTAGGGACTGGTTTCCCGCAGCGCAAGAAAGCCTACCGGCTGCCCATCTGCATAGTACGCCCAGAACGGCAGCTTCCTGCTTTCTTCTATGTAGTTTTTTGTACTTTCCGGCAGTCCGAACCAGTCAGGAAGCTGGTTCAGAATATGGTCCGCAATTTCTTCCTTCTGCTCTGTTTCTTCTATAAACTCAATCATTTTTTCCCTCATGACAGCACACGTTACTGTCTTACTGCTATTGTTTCGCAACAACTATTTTTTCTTACACTTTAATTCCACATAACTGAATACTGTATGTACCACAAGCACTCCCACCCCCGGATAATAAACAAACCTGGCTGGAATTTCCTTCTCTCATCCCAATTTTTCATGGGTTACAATATGTACCATTTCTTTCGGTTCGTTCCTAAGATAATCCTTCAAAAATGTTGGAAACGCCCTGTACTTATCCAGTTCTTCCACAGGCAGCCAGTACATATGCTCTCTTACACCACCCGTGTAGCTGTTGCTGTGAAGTTCCTTCGTTCCCCGGGACTTCATTTTAAAATAAAAAGCCACCTCATGACAGTGCAGACCATCCAGCGAACCACCAACACCGTCAAAAAAATTCTCATGAATGACTGCAAGACGTTCTATTTCGTAATGTACTCCTGTCTCCTCGAACACCTCCCGGAGTACTGCTTCCTCTGCAGTTTCATTCATGTGGACACCGCCGCCGATGGAATAGAAGTAATCCTCCACTTCATTTCCTGCAAACAGCACACAGCCGTCCTCTATAATAATTGCTGCGGCCCGATACCGGAACCAGTTATTTTCTTTTTGAAATCCGCAGTCAAATGACATAAGCCGCTCCCCTTTTTTATTCGAACACCAGTTCTTTTTTGTTTATTTTAACATCATTCTTTTTGAAATGCAATAGTTTTCTTCTTTTTTCCTAAATGAGCCTACGTTACTGTTCACAGAGCACTCAGACACTTACTGCCTTGGTGCAAAAGAACATGATTCAGGTGTGAGCAGGCTCCTTTTGCGAAGCAAAACTTTAAATGAGCATGCGAATCATTTTCCCCAGACCATTTTCTATCCTGCCCCGAAACTCCTCCATATCTGTCACATTCTTCTCAAAAGGCACATGCACAAATACCATCTTTGTTCCCAGCTGTTTCTCCTGAATAAACTGCAAACCATTCCAATACAACTCATTACAGAACGAAGTCCCGGCATTTTCTGAAATCTTCACCTTCAGACCACACTGCTCGAAAACCTGCTTCATCCTCTCCCAGTCCAGACTGGTACAAATATGCGAAGCAGCCTTTCTGGCTGTTGTTTCAATGTGCACTTTGTCCTTAATATTCGGCCGTTGTCCGAAACTGATAACATAATCCCACGGCTCCTGTTCCAGTGCCTCTGCCAGCAGTTCTGAATCCAGCACCTTATCATTGGGGAAAATCAGCGACTTGTACTGTCTCATTCCTTTCACCAGAACTTCCGCAGAAGTTCCCCGAAATGCTGTCAGCAATATTTTTTTCTGCCTGCCTTGTTCCATGCAACCCCCATTATATCTCCCATACTCTCCAGAAAATCCCTCTTACGAAATTTTCTTTCCATAATACTCCACTTCAATCTCCGTCCCATCCGGGTACATTTCCACCCCGTTCTTTACATGCTCCGTAAATCCATAATGGGCATATATCTGCTTATTCTCCACTTCCTCCGGCTCCACGCCCAGTGTCACTTTTTCATACCCTCTGTCTCTCAAATCCTCCAGCATAAAGTGAAACAGCTTCGAAAAATATCCCTTTCCCTGATACTCCTCTATCGTCCGGAACGCCGATAAATAGGCTGTTTTTCCATCCACAAGACCAGCTCCGTTCTGGACAATGGCAGCGTCCAGCATGGCGGTTGCCTCGCTGATAATCTGCCCATCCAGAATCCCATAATACGGCAGGGATTTTCCCTGCAGCATATGCTCTATACTGCTTTTCTTCCAGATGACCCAGTTTTCCCGGTCCTCTCCGGCGTGGGCAATTTCATAATCCCACTTGACGTCCATTTCCTCAAGGGTAGCCACTTTGCAGATATAATCCTGCAAATCCATCCGCAGCACAATCTCTCCATTGCTGATTTCTCCGGTAGGCCGGAAACCAAGCTTTGTATACACATGCTCCGCAATCTTATTCTCCGGTGCGTAATCCATAATCATAAAATCATACTTGCCGGACTCCCTTGCCAGATCCACAATCTGCCGGATTGCCTTTGTACCGTAGCCCTTTCCCTGATGCTCCACAGGAAACATAATCCTCCAGATAATAAGACAGCGTTCCTCCAAATCCTCATCCAACATCATGAACCCCACCGGCTCCTCGTCATTATAAATGGCAAAGGGATACACATCATTGTTATCCCGATATAACCAGGCCTGCGCCAGGGAATACGCATTGGAAGCCACAAAATGCTCCTCCTCCGGTCTCTTCATGCGGATAATGGTATCAAAATTTTCTTCGGTAATTGCTCTGAAATTTATCATAATTCCTCCCTTTACTCCCAGGTCAGCTCATAAGCTCCGCTGGCCGACTCAAACCGGTACACCATAAAATATTTCTGTTTTACATCCACCATAAGACGTCCTTCCGGCTGCTCCGGTGTCAGAGAAAGAAGCACCTGCTTTTCCCTGTCTAAAATCTCGATAGATGCCGTACCTCCTGCTATGCTGGCATTTAAGCAGAACTTATATTCCTTACTTTTCCGGAATCTCGCAACCCGCTTCAGTTCACCGCTGCAGTCTACAAACTGCGTCCAGAACGCATTTGTTCCACGATTTTTTCCTACAAATACTTTAGCAGATTTACTGCCGGTAATCATATAGCCATTACTATATAGCAGATAGTAAATCACCGGTAACAATAATAAAATCAATAGTGCTTTCATTTAAAGTAACCTCCTCTTTCCATATATGGGAAAACATCCCTTTTCTATGAAATAAAAAATCTGATGTATAATACCCCATTTTGTTTGTCCAGAAACCTGACAAAACGATACTGTTTGTCCTTTCCCCAAGACTTTATTTCACTTCCCTGATATTCCTTCTTTGCATCCTCCGCAAAATCCAGTACAACCACAGTTTCATCCGGCATACAGCCTGCATCTCCAACCGCTGTAAGAACATTTCCATGTGCGGTTTCGTCTAATATGACCTGCTCTGCTTCTTTTGCACAGGGAAATTTATCATTTATACAGACCAGTATCTGCTCCACCTCCGGATATTTCATATTTGGAATAACATTCACTCTTTATCTCCTCCAGCACTCTTAATCATTCCTTTTCCCTGCCCCAAGGCAGTTCACCATCACTGCCTGCTGTACACATAACAGACTCTTCTTAAACTCATATCCCACAAAATACTCCGACTGGATGGCATCCTCCGAAACCTCCTCCCCACGGAAAAACGGCGGACAGGGATTTAACAACGCTCCCGGATTTGCCTTGTCCATCACTGCCTTTGTTACCTGACAGTTCTGAAACTCTTCCAGCACTGCCGCCGGCAGGGAATCCGTACACACAATATCCCGCCCGGACACCGCCTCATTAATATCATAATACACCGGCAGTCCTTCTATTTCACAGCCCCTTCCACAGCACTGCGCCAGTTCAAACCCCAATACTTCCGAAGCCTCCTTCCATGTCAGCCCGATATTTCCCCGCCTGCCACAGAACAGATACCGATCCTTCTTAAAGTCCTTTCTAATTTTAGAAAGAGCGTATAAATCCGACAGTATCTCGCAGGGATGATTCACATCGGTCATGGCATTAATCACCGGCACCTTCAGGTACTCTGCCATCCGCTCCACCACCGAAATCTCCTTATGCCGCACAATTACCATGTCCGCCCAGTTATTCAGATAACCGCACACATCCCGCAAATCCTCCTTTTTATCCAGAGCATCCGAAGGAAACAGAACCGGCTGTCCGCCAAGCAGCGCAATCCCCTTCTCAAAGGTGACTCTGGTACGAATACTGGAATTGGGAAAAAACAAAATCACACTCTTTCCCCTCAGTATATCCTGGTACCCACCGGCTTCCAGTTCGTTTGCAAGCCGGAATAACCGCTCCACATCCTGTTCCGTATAATCCGTAAAACGTAGTAAACTTCTCATTTTTTCCTCCGCTTTTCTTAGAGCATGTTTGCAAATTGCTTTCTTCTGACTCTGATTTCCTTTAAGTATAACACATTATGACAAAATCATCTATCTCCTCGTAATAAAAATATGAAAACACTTGTAACTATTCCGCCTTGCTTCCGTTTGAAACAGCATTTATTCTACTCTTGTAGACCTTTCTTCCATATTATTTCAAAAATCTTCCGCATTTGCTCCCCAAAAACGCCAGACATCGATGTTTCTTCTACCTCCGTAGATATGTTAGCCACATCGTTCTCATTTCTTACATTATTTTCCACTACAAAAAAAATAAAAGTAACAATCTTTCAAAAAAACTATTGACAAATATATTGCACTGCGATATAGTATACATCGTAGCGCGAGTATTGCAGTACGATACATCGAACCACCATACATCGAAGTGCCATATACAGGAGGTGCTGCAATGGACACACATATAAAAAAAGTCTATGTCCCCATGACAGAAACCGGCTTTTACATCCTGCTCTGCCTGCAGCAGCCCAATCATGGATACGGCGTTGTGCAGACCGTGGACCGGATAACCGAAAGCGAAATACACTTAAGTCCGGGAACTATGTACGGCAGTCTGTCAAAGATGGAAAAAGACCGTCTCATCCGGTTTGTCTGTGAAGAAGAAAAACGCAAGCTGTATGAAATCACAGACCTGGGGCGGGAAGTTTTACAACTGGAAAAAAAGCGGATTGCACGGCTTTATAAAAACAGCTGTGATGACATCACCTAACACAACAAGGAGGATATTACTATGGGCGAACGATTTGTTACCGTTTATTCACAGGGAAAATTAAGAAAGATTGAAATACTGGAGGACCGTGTCACAGGTGCCCGGTATCTCTTCGTAAAAGACGGATACGGAGCTGGATTAACACCCCTGCTCGAAAAGAACGACACACACGGACATACAGACAATCCACCAGTCCGATAACATAACTATTCCGTACCTTCATAGTTACGATTCGGTCTGTGCTGAATAGTTACCCGATAACATACAAAAAAGAAAGGATAAGAGAAAGTATTATGGAACCAATTTTAAATGTAACGGGTCTGAAAAAGACCTTCAAACTGTCTGCCAAGCAGCAGAAAATCGAAAAAACTAATGAAAAAGTAAAAACCGCTGTCAACAACTTATCTTTCACCGCTTACCGTGGTGAAGTATTTGGTCTTCTCGGTTCCAACGGAGCCGGAAAGACAACCACGCTTCGTATGCTGGCTACTCTGATTAAGCCGGATGAAGGGGACGCCATCGTGGACGGTGCCAGCATTGTGAACCATCCGGAACTGGTAAGAACCAAAATCGGTTTCCTCACCAGTGAACTCAAACTGGAGGAATTCTTCACTCCCAATTACTTATATGACTTCTTCTCCGAGCTTCATGGTGTTCCTGCCAAAGAAGCAGCGGAACGTAAACAATCCTATTTTGAACGCTTCGGTATTGACAAGTTTGCTGAGGTAAAGGTAGGCAATCTTTCCACCGGTATGAAGCAGAAAGTTTCCCTGGTTGTTTCTTTGGTCCATGACCCGGATATTATTATTTTTGACGAGCCAACCAATGGTCTGGACGTCCTCACTGCCAAAGTGGTAACTGACTTTTTACAGGATTTAAAGGAAAAAGGAAAGACCATTATTGTTTCCACCCACATTTTCAGCCTGATTGAAAAAATCTGCGACCGGGTAGGTATGATAATTAATGGCCGGATGGTTGCCTGCGACACACTGGAAGCCATCTGTGCAGGAAAAACACTGGAAGAACGCTTCTTTGAAATTTATGAGGAAAAGGTAGGGACTATTGATGAAAAATAATACACTGACAATTATCAAAAAAGAATTCGCCCGTTTTTTTGGCGATAAGAGAATGGTATTTACTACCATCCTTATGCCGGGTCTGATGGTCTATATTATGTACACCCTGATGGGCAATATTATGACAAACCAGTTTACCTCTGCGGACAACTATGTGGCAAGCGGTTATGTACAGAATATGCCAGCCGAACTGGAACCTGTGTTAAATGAACTTCCTGTGGAATGGAACGACATTACTTCTGATGAAATTGATACCATCCAGACCTCTCTGACAGAAAAGGAAGCAGACCTGCTTGTTATTTTCCCGGAAAATTTTGTAGCAGAACTAAATTCTTACGATGTTTCCAGCGGCATGGCTGCTCCAAACGTGGAAATTTACCATAATTCCGCAAAGCCGGAATCCAGTGACGTAAATGTCATGCTGACCGCCCTTCTGGAAAGCTATGAAGCTTCCCTTTCCAACCGTTTCGATATCAACGCCGGACAGAACGATTACGATACGGCGTCCGACCAGGATATGACCGGACAGTTGTTTGCCATGCTGCTTCCTATGCTGCTCATGACTTTTCTTTTCAGCAGCTGTATCTCCGTAGCACCGGAGTCCATCGCCGGAGAAAAGGAACGCGGTACCATTGCCACTCTGCTCGTAACTCCAATGAAGAGAAGTTCCCTTGCCCTCGGAAAAATCATCAGCCTAAGCTGTATTGCCATGTTGTCCGGTTTATCCAGCTTTATCGGCACCATGCTTTCCCTGCCAAGCCTGATGGGGTCCACATCCGGACTGGACACTTCCTACTACACCATGAAGGATTATCTTCTTCTGCTGGGTGTCATTTTATCCACCGTACTGGTGCTGGTTTCCCTGATTTCCATTATTTCTGCTTTTGCCAAAAGTATTAAGGAAGCCTCCAGTACCTGCTCTCCTCTGACGATTTTAACTATCGTGGTGAGCCTGGTGCCAATGATGGGCGGAGATATGTTAAAGAATCTTGGAATGTTCTTTCTTCCGATTTTAAACAGTGTGCTTTGTATGAACAGTATTTTCTCTTTCCAGATGGAAGTAACACAGGTAATTGTGACAATTGGAATGAATCTCGTTTATGCGGGAGCAATGACCTTTGGACTGACACGGATTTTCAATAGTGAAAAAGCAATGTTCTCGAAGTAATAAATTCAAGGAAACTGCCGCAAACCATAACTGTAGTAAAATACTTTTTGCGGCAGTTTCCTTACTATTATCTCATCTTCTTTATATCCTTTACATTACGTTTATAAGTTTCGTCATCTATTTTTCCTTTTTGATTTTCTTTTTGGTTTTTCTCAAGCATTTTCAACTTTTTTTCTGTTATTTTACTTTCACTTATTTTTCCAAGTGATAATGGATCTTTTCTTCCCAAAAAAATATTATTATTCGTAAAACGCATTTTATCATCCTCCTCTTTTGCTTCTCTTTTTACCCAATCAGCACATTCTTACCCTGAAACGCAAATCCATAACAGCGTATCCGTTCTTTTGAAATTCCTTTTGCTTCCAGATTTGCTGCATACTGCCGCTCTTCCATCTGTTTTAACGCTGCCATTACTGTCGCCTCCAGGTCACTCTCTTCCTCTTCTTCCTGCACCTTAAATTCCAGAATGATCGCGACATCCTCTGTATTTCTCGGTTCCAGCATGACATCATATCTGCCAAAACCACTTTCCCTGTTCGAAGTAATGATATATCTGTCATATAAGTCTACCAGAAGCCCCAGCACAAAACCATGATAAAACCGCTCCGGTTCATCCCCTGCTGGTCCCTTTCCCGTATCAAAATAACTGAAAATCTGCCGGGTCAGACGGTTCATATAGACATTCATTGCCTTTTTGTCCCCAATCAGAAGTGCTTTCAGAAAATCGTTATACTCCACTTCCACTTCATTAAACCAGTCATGTACCAGAGAAAAAAACATCCGCTGTACTTCTTTGTTTGTTAATGCCAGCTCATACACCGGCATATGTCCCACGTCCACCAGTTCTTCTGCCTCATGTGCCAGTACCTTTACATATCCACTTGCCAGAAACAGACTCCACACGGCGGATTCATTTCCTTTCAACTGGCTGTACACCATCTGCTCGTCCAACAGTGTGCGGATACTGTTCCCTGCAAGCAGTGCTTCGAACTTCTCTTTCATCCGCCTGCTTCCTTCTCTAAGAAGTTTTCCTATCAGACTGTTGGAACTGGTATTTGCCCAATACATGGTAAAAGTACCATTCGCCAGAAAATTTAAAATAGACCATGGATTATAAATATCTTTCTGTTTTCCAAAGATAAACCCATCATACCAGCATTTTACTTTTTCTTTTTTCTCTGCCAGACCACATTCCTCCAGGGCTGCAAACACTTCCTCCTCTGTAAAACCAAAGGCAGAGGTATATTTATCCACTGTGGTTGTTATCACCTGCAAATTATTCAAATCAGAAAAAACAGATTCTTTACTGACTCTCGTAATTCCCGTCATAACCGCACGCTCCAGCCATGGATTGGTTTTAAACGTCGCATTAAACAGATTTCTCGTAAAATGAACCAGTTCTTCCCAGTAACCATCCACATAGGCTTCCTGCATCGGTGTATCATATTCATCCAGAAGAATAATTACTTTTTTCACATAATAGCGGCAGAGGAAATCAGAAAGCTGATAAAGTGCCAGGGAAGCATCACTGTCATCCATTGTTTCGGACACCCGTTTGAAATAAGTGACATCCGTTTCATACAGCAGACCACTCTCCAATAAAAAAGAATTCTCCGCATATAGTTTTGTAATCAACTGACAGATTTTTTTGCGGGTTGTCCGGTAATCCTTTTCCTTGACTGTCGCAAAAGACAAACTAATTACTGGATAAGTTCCCTGCAGTTTCTGGTACTTTTCTTCTTCCCAGATGGCAAGCCCTTCAAACAGTTCCGAACGGTTTGCATATTTCAGTGAAAAGAACTGTTCCAGCATACTCATATTCAGGGTTTTGCCAAAACGTCTGGGCCGTGTAATCAGTGTCACATCATCCCCACTCTCCCACCATTCTTTAATGAACGCTGTTTTATCTATATAAAAATAATTACTGCTCCGGATTTTTTCAAAGTCCTGGATTCCAATAGCTACCGTTCTTGCCATTCTGCCTTTCACTTCCTCTCTTCTTCCACTCTTCTTTAGTATAACGGATTCTTCCCGGAATTACAAATATCTTTTCAAAAAACCACAGAAGGATTCCCGACCGGAATATCTCCGGACCATCTGGAATCCTTCTGTGGTTTTCTTTTTTCGTATTAATCGTTTTACAGGCGTGTGCTTACAAAAATATCATAAATCGCCTGGATTGCCTGCTCAAAATCAGCATTTGTCACACCAAGAATGATATTCAGCTCACTGGAGCCCTGGTCAATCATCTTGATATTAATATTCTTGTGGGCAAGGGAAGCCAGTACTCTGGCAGCCACACCACGGTTGGACTTCATGCCACGGCCTACTACCGCAATCAGTGCCAGATCTGCATCAATTTCAATGCTGTCCGGCTTTGCCAGTCTGTGCAGGTCAGAAAGAACATGCTGTTCCCTGCCTTCAAATTCCGGCTGATGTACAAATACGCTTAACGTATCAATTCCGGATGGCATATGCTCAAAGTTAATACCATTCTCTTCAAATGCCTGTAATACCTTACGGCCAAAACCAACCTCGGAATTCATCTTATCCTTTTCAATATTGATGGACACAAAGCCCTTCTTTCCGGCAATACCTGTGATGGTGAATTCCGGCTGCTTGCAGGTGCTTTCCACAATCATGGTACCATCATCTTCCGGACGGTTGGTATTACGGATATTAATCGGAATACCACTGGTACGAACCGGGAACAGGGCATCCTCATGAAGCACGGAGAAGCCCATATACGCAAGCTCACGAAGCTCTTTGTATGTAATGGTATTGATACCCACCGGATTCTTTACAATTCTTGGGTCTGCCAGAAGAACACCGGACACATCCGTCCAGTTTTCATAAATATTTGCCTGTACGGCTCTTGCGAGAATAGAACCGGTAATATCAGAACCTCCTCTGGAGAACGTCTTTACCGTACCGTCTAACTTTGCACCATAGAAACCTGGAAGTACCACGTTCTCATACTCTGCCATTCTTGCAGACAGCACTTCATTTGTCTTTTCCGCCATAAATTCGCCATTTTCATCAAAGAAAATAACTTCTGCGGCATCTAAAAACTGGAAGCCTAAGTAAGCTGCCATAATAATACCATTTAAGTACTCACCACGGGACGCAGCGTAATCGGAACCTGCCTTTGCCGCAAACTGTGCCTTGATGGTTTCAAATTCTTTATCCAGTAAACCAGCCTCTAAGCCGAGACCACTGATAATTTCTTCATATCTTGCCTTAATCTGCTTTAATTCTTTATCAAAGGACTTTCCTGCTTCTGCAAGGGCATAGCAGCCATATAACATATCTGTTACCTTGGTATCCTTGGAGTTACGCTTTCCCGGAGCAGACGGAACCACATATCTTCTGTCCTTATCCGCACGGATAATATTTCCTACCTTCTGAAACTGTTCTGCGCTGGCGAGGGAGCTGCCACCAAATTTTACAACCTTGCTCATAATTTCTTTCTCCATCCTAAAAAATTCATCATGCATGAAAGCATACTAAATTAATATGATACACATTTTTGAAAGATTATCAAGTGTTTTTTTCATAATTTCTGTTTTCGGATTCAGGGTAGACGGAATAGTTACGTTTTCTCACTCACTGAACCGGATTCTCTCAATCAGTGCTTCCTTTTTCACTGATTTTCCAAGCAACCATGCCAGTACCATCTGAATTACCAGAAGTACCACACATAAAACAACCACTGCTTCTGTTGGGTAATGGTAATTCCGGATGCCAAACATTCCGTTTTTCTTTGCCAGTAAAAACACCGGATAACTGAGCAGACTTCCTACACCAATGGACAGTGCCAGGGTCCCCATGGTATAGAACAGACCTTCCAGCTGGAGCATTTTTGTCAGCTGACGGTCGGACATTCCGATCGCCTGTAGCACACCAATTTCTTTTTTCCGGACGTGGACACTGTTAATCATGGTGTTAATCATGTTCATAATACAAATCGTGCCAAGAACGCCAAGAAACGCATAACAACAGCCGTTTGTCAGCCCCAGGGCCGATTTCCACATTTCATATTCTTCCTGCCAGGTGGCAAACTGCAGTAGTTCTGAGGCAGTTACCAGTTCCTTAAGCTTTCCTGCCACATCTTCGTTATAATCTTCTTTGGCAAAAATATGATACGAATACGTCAGGTTATGGCTGCCAAGGGAATCCACTGCCTCTTTCGCCATCAGCAGATAATTATAATTGGTAAACCCAAAGGAATAGTCCCCAAAAGCCGCAATTTCCACCTCAAGTTCTTTTGTTTCATCCCCATCCTCCAGGGTTATGTGAAACCTGTCACCAAGTTCAATCTCCGGATACCAGTACAGCAGGTCCGTGTCAGCAATCACCTTATTTCCTGTACATAGTTCCTCATACGTTACGCTTCCTTTCGTAATCTCCTTCAGAAGTTCTTCCCTGCACTCCACCGGAACACCAAGAATCCCTTCGCTTCCTCCCAGCTCTTCCACAAACGAATTTATCCTGCTGAAGCTTATCACGTACTCCACACCGTCGATCTGCCCGATTTCCTTTCTTAATTCCTCCGTCATCGGATTGTTCTGCTGAATACTGCTCCATTCCCGCTCCGGGTGCTCTTTATTATTATATTCAATCAGCGGCATAATGACATACTGCCCATACATGGAACTATCCGCACTTTCCCTTGGTGTGGTACAGGAAAGCACAGTGGCAGTCACAATAAGAAAAATTCCGGTAGCTGCCATGGAACAGATGGTCATCAGACTCTTTTTCTTATCCCCTGCCAGATAAATTCCGGTAAGGCTGGAAATCGTGACGTTCCGTACTCCCTTCCTGTGCTTCTTTTTTCCGGCAGACTCGTTCCGGTAACGTATTGCTTCGATTTCCGAAATTTTTGCTGCCAGACGCATTGGTTTCCGAAGCGATATGTATACCGTTCCAAGGGCAACCACTGCCGTCAGGACATAAATCCACCAGTACCAGCTTGCAAACCGGCCTTCCTTTAATAATTCCAGCATCAGGTTATCTTCTGAACCTCCTATAATGAAACCCACAAACAACATCCGGGACAGGACAGTTCCCACCAGAAGTCCCAATGGTATGGCAATTCCCGCCACTGCAAATCCTTCCCGGAGCACCAGCTGCTTTATCTGGCGTCTGGTTGCTCCAATAGCTTTCAGTCGTCCATACTCCTGCACCCGGTCTCCCATGGAAACATAATAAATACTGTAAATCGTAATGATGCCCGCTGCAACAATAATCAGCATAATTATTACAATTCCTGCTGCAAATGCAGGGTCCACATAATTGGCGGACAGATAATCATTATTTACGCTGATGTTCTGTTCCCCCAACCCAAACTGCTCTGCCACAGACAGTATCTGCTCCTCCAGGCGGTCTGTCGTTGCAGCCTCCAGATCCCGCAGTTGAAACAGAAAACGATACCCTCTCTGGTCTTTTGGTATTTCCTCTTCCAAAAAAGCTTTGGATACCAGAGCGGTATATGCTCTTGTTTCTGAAGCTTCCTCCCCATCCGCAAGGAAACCGGAAATCACAAATTCCCGCTCTTCCCTGTAATCCAGACCACCATTCCGGTATATCTGGTACGGTACAGAAATCATATCCCCTGTTTCTCCGCTTTGGCCAAGCTCCCGCAGAATTCCTTCGGATACCACGATTTCGTTTTCCTGTTCCGGAAGTTTTCCCGAAGCAAGTGTTATATTATATAGTTCCAGTCCCGGCTCATCCAGAAACACAAGAGCAATTTCTGCTTCACCATGTACCATGTACCCTGCGTCACTGCGCAGTCCGGTCATTCCAAAGGCATGATGTGCCGCCAGCTTCGCTGCTGTTTCCTCATCCACGCCACGATACAGGGCATGCCATCTTGGATAAACTTCATTTATAACAGCGAACTGCCCATCTATCATATTTTTTCCAATGGTCGGAACAAGAAATAACAGCAGCGCAGTCAGAAAAACCGCAATACCAATCAGAATGTTTTTACTTTTATGATACTTCATGTTGGCAAGAGAAAGTCTTGTTATCATTTTCATAACTGTTTCACCACCTTGCCGTCTTCCACCATAATTACCACATCTGCCATCTGGGCAATGGTTTCATCGTGGGTAATCATTACCAGGGTCTGTCCAAACTCCTTCACACAGTTTTTTAACAGACTCATCACCTCTAACTCAGTCTGGGAATCCAGATTTCCCGTCGGCTCATCTGCCAGAATCATCGCCGGAGCTGCTGCCAGTGCCCTTGCAATGGCAACTCTCTGTTTCTGCCCGCCGGATAACGTATTGGGCATGGCTTCCCGCTTTTCCAGCAGACCTATCCGTTCCAGAATATGCAGAATTTCCGCTTCGTCCACTTTCCTTCCATCCAGACCAATGGGCAGTACTATATTTTCCCATACATTCAACGATGGAATCAGATTAAAGTCCTGGAATATAAAACCGATTTTTTTCCGGCGCAGCTGCGCCAGTGCTTCTTCCTTCAGCTCATAAATATTCTTTCCTTCTAACAATACCTGTCCTGAATCCGGACGGTCCAGACCTCCAAGTAAGTGCAGCAGTGTGGACTTTCCTGAACCGGAGCGTCCCACAATGGCGGTAAATTTTCCACGCTCAATGGAAAGGCTGGTATGGTCCACCGCCTTTACAACCGTTTCTCCCATCTGGTAATATTTTACTAAATCCTTTATCTCTGCGATAATGCTCATGGCAACCTCCATTCCGGCAAATCATTCCACTTTCTTTGTGTGTGAATGCCATCTTCCTATTCCCAGCATAACAGAAGTATATTACAAAACCCTTACAAAAAACATTACAGTTTTGTAAGGGTTCCTATGAAAGCACGGATTACTTCCCTGCTTCCTCAGCATTTCCCTATGTATCTCCTGCCAGCGGAAGCGTCATCACCATCACCGTTCCCTGTGTCAGTTTTCTTTTTGCCATAATGGTTCCTCCCTGCCTCTCCAATATGGTTCTTGCCAGATACAGGCCCACTCCGGCTCCTTCCTTCACCTGCTGTCCGGCCACTTTTCCACGGTAAAACCGCTCAAAGATGTGATACAGTTCTTCCTCCGGAATCCCCATTCCTTCATCTTCCATTTCTATCCGCACATTGGAAGTCAGCCGGGTAACTCTGATCTGTACCGTTGTTCCCGTCCCGGAATATTTCACTGCATTATCCAGCACATTAATCAATGCTTCCGTTGTCCATTTCACATCATGCATTACCATAATATCACCAGACAACTCCACCTGCAGTTCTATCTGTTTTCCCTGTGCTTTTCTGAGCATCTGGCTCACTGCACCGGAAATCGTATTCCGGATACCTGCCGGCACCGGGTTCAGGCGGATCATATGGTTTTCCAGCCGGGAGAGCTGCATCAGTTCTTCCAGTAAAAGCTCCAGCCGGATAATTTCCTGTTCTTCTTTTTCCATAAACTCCTGCTGCTCTTCTTTGGTCAGATTCTCTGTTTTGGTCAGCTCATAACTTAAACGCAAGGAAGCCAGTGGCGTTTTCAACTGATGGGAAATGTCCGTAATCAGTGCCTTGGTACTGTTTTCTTCCTGTACCAGCTGTTCCCGCAGCCCTTCATAAAACATCCCCAGTTCCCGTAAAAGCTCCGATATCCGAAGCCATACTCCATCTTCTTCCATACGGTCCTGCTCTGTCCAAAAACGACTGCGTTTAAAATTTCCTTTCTGAAACTGTTCCAGTTGTTCACAGACTTCCTCCAGCAAAAGCCGGGTGTCTTCCATTTCCAGCTGCCTCCGTTTCTTTAAAAACAGAAAGAGACCTATCAAGAATAACCCCAGTACCAGACTGCTTCCCATTAGAAAAAGGGCACCCGATTTCCACATCTGTGCCCTGTAATATTCTGCATTTTCCACAAGCTCCCGGGATAATTCCGGATATAATGTCACCAGTTCTGTTTCCTGCTGCTGCATCAGATGCAAAAGATGAAGCATATGAACCCCGCAGGCTGACAAAAACAAACCTCCGGTTATAAGAATACAGATCATATAATATGTTATCTTCTTACGACCTCTCCTGTCCATATATATCCCAGTCCTCTCACATTCGTAATGCAGTCTGTCCCCAGCTTATTCTTCAAACGGCTGATATTCACCGTCACCGTATTTTCATCCACAAACTGTCCATCCAGTCCCCAGACTTTATCCAACATCTGCTCTCTGGACATAATCTGTCCCGGATTTTCCAGAAGACATAACAGCAGCTGCCATTCTGTTTTACTTAAATTTAAAACCTGCTCTCCTTTTTTCACCTGGAACTCCTTTAAAAAAACTTCCAGACCATCCGAAGACCATACCTTCTTTTCCTTCGGTTCCAGCCGCCGCATAAGGGCATTCACCTTGGACATCAAAACATTCACGGAAAAAGGCTTGGTAATATAATCATCCGCCCCGGTATCATATCCATTGACAATGTCTATTTCCTGGTCCAGCGCGGTCAGGTATACCAGATACACATCGCTTTTCTCCCGTACCCACTGTCCAAAGGAAAGACCATTCCCATCCGGCAGGGTAATGTCACTTAACACCATGGAGATCTCATGACTGGAAAATAATTCCTTTGCCTCCTGTATACTGGCAGCAGAAAGCACCTGATACCCTTCTTTTGCCAGTTTCAGACTGATACCCCGGTTTAAATTTTCATCATCCTCTAAAAGCAGAATTGTATTCATAAGTACGCTCCATTACAGGATTCTCTGTCCATTAATCACCAGCCAGAACGCCAGTCCCAGCTTCTCTGCTGCCTTCCGGCATAAAATCATTCGTCCCATGAAAATTTCAAAATAATCCATTACTGCACAGACCGTCGTATCAATCTGCAGATTCAGCTCAATATGGGAACCTGGCACCACATTGACCTCCGACTGCTTTACAGAATAATTCACCCGGTCGTGAATATCAAACGTGGAAGTGTCCTGATTGCGCACTCTCGTATAGCGCACATCGGTCTTATCTGCCAGAATCAGCGCAGCAGCCACCGGATTCACCGGAAACGCTGTCGATTCATCATGATTTCCAATGGCAGTAATCACTGTGGAAATTTCTTCCGGGTCCATGCCCAGACGGTCCAGAATACGGAATGCCATAACCGCTCCGCTCTGTGCGTGATCCACACGGTTAATCACATTTCCGATATCATGCAGATATCCGGCAATCTTTGCCAGTTCCACATCCCGCTCCGGGTACCCAAGCGTCTCTAACATTTCTCCTGCCAGATTTGCCACCTTGCCTACATGCGGAAAACTGTGCTCCGTATAACCAAGGGCAATTAACGATTCATCTGCTTT
Source organism: Lachnospiraceae bacterium (assembly GCA_017938285.1). Lineage (GTDB taxonomy): Bacteria > Bacillota > Clostridia > Lachnospirales > Lachnospiraceae > SIG299. The sequence goes on along the minus strand of JAGBBW010000068.1, from coordinate 68,767 downwards.
TTTAATATATGTTTTTACTGCGTCATCATTTACAACATCTTTCCAGGTTACCATATTCCACTCCATTCCGGGAACGTTTTTTTCTGACAAAACAGCAGCTATCAGTCAATTTGTGACGTTCCCTGCACAAATCTCCCTGTTTATCACTCTGCCGTCATTTCATATCTCAGACTGGATGTACCGGAAAACTCACTGTAATTTTCGTACCCTCTCCCGGTGTACTCTCCAACAACAATTCTGCATCATGCTGTGCCACAATATGCTTTACAATGGCAAGTCCCAGACCCGTTCCTCCGGTTTCCTTGGAACGGCTCTTGTCTACCCGGTAAAAACGCTCGAAAATCCGGCTCTGGTGCTCCGGGGATATTCCAATTCCGGTATCACTGACCATCAGATTCACTCTGTCCTTTGCTTTTTCTACCTGAACTTTTACCATACCATTTTCCACATTATACCGTATGGCATTGTCACAAAGATTCCAGAGCAGTTCCTCCAGAAGCCCGGTGTTGCCGTATACACAGGCCGGTTCTCCTACATAGCGCAGAGAAACATTCCTGTTTTCCGCACTTACCTTTAAGCTTTCCACCGTATTCCGCACCAGTTCCGACAAATTCACCTGCTGCATTGGCACCTCATACTCCGTACGATCCATCTCCGATAAATGAATAATATCATTAATCAGGGATAAAAGTCTATTGGAATTATGACGAATTTCTTTTGCGTAATGTTTTACCTCCTCTCCCTGTACCATACCGGCCTCCATCAGTTCGGAATAACCGGAAATTGCTGTCAGGGGAGTTTTCAGTTCATGGGATACATTTGCCGTAAAATCCTGCCGCATTTTTGCTGCCCGGAGAATGTTTTCATGCTGGGTACGGATAGTCTGGACAAAAGGCTCCAGTTCCTTATATTCCGGAGCAACCTTCACTTCCGGACGGTCCAGATTGGCTGCCAGCGTCTTTAACGGACGGATAATACTTCTTGCAAACATTCTGGCTAACAGCACACAGATTCCAATCATTACTGCCAGGGACAACAATAATCCCGGCATTGCACTAAACATAATTTTCCAGGAACTCTGGGCCGCCTTGGACACACGAAGTACCGTACCATCTTCCATCCGCATGGCATAATAATAGGTATTCTCATCCAGAGTTTCGGACATACGGATATCATACCCTTCTCCCACGGAAAGCGCCCGTTCAAATTCCGGACGCTCCGCATGGTTTTCCATATGATTCTGGTTAGCGTCCGTATCTCCCAGCACATGTCCGGTTCCATCAATCCAGGTAATCCGCACATTCTCCGCTTTAAAATCCGTGACATAAATCTCCGTATTCTGATACAGGTCTGCTTTTTTCAGCAGACCTGCATACGCTTTCAAATCTTCAATTATCTGTTGCTGCAGCAGACGCCCAAATACTACGGTAATCAGTGCCATGGTAATCATAATGGCAAGAATCGCAATGGTAATCAGCTGACGATTAATTTTTTTTCTCATTCTACCCCTCATTCCGAGAACGTTTTTGGGTTCGAGGAATCGCGCAACAGAAATTCGCGAAGGCGATTTCCGGCAAAATAATATTTTGCCTGGGCGCAATCAGGGCTTATTTGTGACGTTCTCGACACAAATAGCCAACGAAATTTTATTTCGTTTGTGAAACAATCTGCATATCAATGTGATTTTTCACTCTATTACGTACCCTACATTTCTGACAGTGCGTATCCGCCCGCCTTCTTCCAGAAGCTTCTGCCGCAGCGTCTTAATGTGCATATCCACGGTTCTCGTTTCTCCTTCAAAGCTGGTGCCCCAGACATGCTCCATAATCTGTTCTCTTGTTAATACTATTTCTTTATTGGCAATCAGATACTTTAACAGCTCATATTCTTTAAATGTCAGTTCCAGTGCCACATCCTTCACAAAGGCCACACGACGTTCACCATCCATAAAAATTTCTCCCAGCCGGAAAAATTTTTCCTCAGTTTCTTCCCTGGTGCGACGGAGCAGGGCTTTCACCCTGGAAACCAGTTCCATAATTCCAAAGGGTTTTGTCAGATAATCGTCAGCCCCCATATCCAGTCCCTTCACCTTATCCAGCTCCGTGGATTTGGCAGTTACCATCAGTATCGGCAGCTTTCTTGTGTCGCCACGGCTGCGGAGACGTTTTAAAATATCCAGACCGTTCTCATCCGGCAGCATGACATCAAGGATCACCAGATCCGGTGTTCTCTCATCCAGACGGCGGTAAAATGTCTTTGCCAGTTCAAACGCCTCCACCGTATATCCACTGTTTTTTAATGCAATCGTTTCGATTTCCCGGATATTCCGGTCATCCTCCACAATATAAATTATCGCCATACTAATCCTCATTTCTCACTTTAGACTTTCCGGTATTACTTCGCTGCTTCCACAGCCGGGAGACGGTAGTTCTTCTTCACTTCCTCAATCGCCCGCTTAAATTCACCATCATCCTTTAAGTTATCAATATACTCATGGGCTTCCACATCATAGTCACCGGTCTGGATAATGCTGACCGCCACGTTGGAGCAGTGGTCAGACACTCGCTCATAGTTGGTCAGAATATCATTCAGCACAAAGCCCAGCTCAATCGTACATTCTCCGGCACGGAGTCTCTGTACGTGACGGTTCTTAATTTTGATGTTTAACTGGTCAATCACTTCTTCCAATGGCTCAACTTTCTTTGCCATATGGATGTCATCATACTCAAACGCTTCTACCGTCATATTTAAAATATCCTTGATTGCCCTTGTAAATACCCCCAGTTCTTCTGTTGCTGCACTTGAAAAAGAGATCTTCTTTTCATGAATCTCCTTTGCGGAATCACAAAGATTCAGGGCATGGTCAGAAATACGTTCCCAGTTACTGATGGAATGCAGCAGGGTATTCACGGTATGACTTTCCTCACTGGAAAGATTTCTGGAACTGATTTTTACGAGATATGCTCCCAGTTCATCTTCGTAACGGTCCACCAGTCCTTCCATTTCCGCCAGTTCTTTTTCCCGCTTTTCACTGTAATTGTCCAGCAGGTCAATGGCACCAAACAAAGATTCCTTCGTCACCCTTGCCATGTCATCCGTCAGCTTCTTGCACTGCTCCAGCGCAAAACCCGGTGTTTCCAGGAAACGCACATCCAGTACCTTGAAAATATTATCCTTTTCCTTGTCTTCTCTGGAATCCTTAATGGTAAACAAAGCAAGCTTTTCCAGCAATCCTGCGAATGGCAGGAGTAGACAGGTTGCACCGACATTAAACAGACTGTGTACTGTTGCAATTCCCTTTGCATCTGCGGCATCCGCCATAAACTCAAACGGAATGAATGCATTAATTGTATAAAACACCACCATAAATACTATAGTACCAATGATATTAAAATACAAGTGTACGGCAGCCGTTCTCTTTGCATTCTTACTTGCACCAATACTGGAAATGATTGCAGTTACGCAGGTTCCGATATTCTGACCCATAATAATTGGAATTGCAGTTCCAAACGGTACCGCACCGGTAGCACAGAGTGCCTGGAGAATACCTACGGATGCTGAGGAACTCTGAATGACTGCCGTCAGCACCATACCTGCTAACATACCAAGAACCGGATTGGAGAACATCAATAAAATGTTTGTAAATTCCGGTACATTCTGCAATGGTTTTACCGCTGCACTCATGGTATCCATACCTGTCATTAAAATGGCAAAACCGATTAAAATACCACCAATATCCTTTTTCTTTTCCTTTTTGCTGAACATGATGAAAATAATACCAATCAGCGCCAGAATCGGAGAGAAAGAACTTGGCTTTAAAAATTTTACAAAAAAGTTGCTGCTTTCAATACTGGATAAACTTAAAATCCAGGAAGTCATGGTCGTACCAATATTGGCACCCATAATAATTCCAATTGCCTGCCCCAGCTTCATAATGCCGGAGTTTACAAAACCAACCACCATAACCGTAGTTGCTGAAGAGGACTGGATTACTGCTGTAACCAGCGCACCAAGAGCCACCGCCTTAAAACGGTTCGAAGTCAGTTTTTCCAGCAGACGCTCCAGACGTCCGCCGGACAGTTTTTCCAGTCCTTTTCCCATAACATCCATGCCATAAAGAAACAGAGCAAGACCGCCTACCAGTGAAAATACTCCAAAAATGTCCATGTGAAATCTCCTTGTTGTACTTCTTTTTTTCTCGTTTACAGTTTCCTCGATACTCTGCAGAATACTCATTCAACGTGCCGGAGCCTGTGCTTCCTGTGTAGTTATCTGTCTCTGTCCCACACGTCATATCGTATTCCACAACCTCATGTTACCTTAAAAAAAAAGCTTTTTCAATGAATTTTCCTCTGTCTTGAGAGATTTTACATGGATTTTACATTCCGTTTACTTCTCATCTACATGACGGCCGGTTATGGAAAAAATTACCCATTCTGCAATGTTTGTAGCATGATCTCCGATTCGTTCAAAATACTTCGCCGCCATCAGAAGATCCTCTGCCTGCTCGCCATATTCCACCGTTTCTCTTAAAATTTTCAATATTTCCGCTTTTACCGTCAAAAACAGCTCATCCACCACATCATCCTGTATAATTACTGTTTTAGCCAGCTCCATGTCTTTATTAACAAAAGCCTCCAGACTCTTAATCACCATGACAATGGTTTCCTTTGCCATCTGCTGGATATGTCCCATATTAATACGATGAGGCTGTTTTGCCAGCTGCATGGTCAGTTCGGAAATATCTGTCGCATGGTCCCCGATACGTTCCATATCCGTAATCATTTTTAAGGCAGCAGAAATGAGACGCAGATCTCTTGCCACCGGCTGCTGCTGCAGCAGAAGCTTCAGACACAGTGCTTCAATTTCACGCTCTGCATGATTGATTTCCTCCTCATATTCCATGGCTTCCCTGGCCTTTTCCACATCCTGTTTTACCAGACCATCCACTGCGGCCTCAATTGCCTGCTCAATCAGGCTTCCCATATGAATCAGACCATTATTCAGCTCCTCAAGCTGCCTGTCGAAACGGTTTCTCATCATCCAAACCTCCCTGTAATATAATCTTCCGTCCGCTTATCCTTCGGTACAGAAAACAGCTGCTCTGTCGGTGCTGCTTCCACTACCTCACCAAGCAGAAAAAATACGGTTTTATCTGACACTCTGGTTGCCTGCTGCATATTGTGGGTTACCATCACAATGGTATACTGTTTCTTTAACTCCAGCACCAGATCCTCGATTTTTGCTGTGGAAATCGGGTCCAGTGCCGAGGTCGGCTCATCCATCAGAAGTACTTCCGGACAGACTGCAAGGGCTCTGGCAATACAAAGTCTCTGCTGCTGACCACCGGACATACCAAGAGCACTCTTTTTCAGCCTGTCCTTTACTTCGTCCCAGATGGCGGCGTCCCGCAGGGACTTTTCCACAATCTCATCCAGTTTTGCTTTGCTTTTTACACCATGGGTTCTTGGACCAAAGGCAATATTGTCATATATACTCATTGGGAAAGGATTTGGTTTCTGGAACACCATACCTACCCTCTTTCTGAGCAGATTCACGTCCATGTCACCATAAATATCCTCTCCGTCCAGCAGCATTTTTCCGGATATTTTACAACCCTCCACTAAATCATTCATGCGGTTTAAAGACTTTAACAAGGTAGACTTGCCACAGCCGGAATGACCGATAAATGCTGTAATTTCATTAGCAGCTATGTCCAGATTAATTCCCTTTAGGGCATGAAATTCATTATAAAACAAATTCACATCCCGGATTTCTATTTTGTTCATGTTATGTTTTCTTCTCCTTTACTGCTTCGCAATTTTCTTTGCCACCATTCCCGAAAGTCCATTAATAAGTACTACCACCACCAGCAGTACCACTGCTGTGGCATACGCCTGATTTGTGTACAGACTCTCTCCGCTTAATACCCACATGTGCAGTGCCAGGGTTTCCGCTGAAGCAAACAGGCTGTCCGCCACCTCTGCCACCGTACCGGAGGTATAAAGCAGGGCGGCTGTCTCACCTACAATTCGCCCAATCGCCAGGATAACACCTGCTAAAATTCCCGGAACCGATGCTGGCAGCACAATCTTCAAAATCGTACGGAACTTTCCTGCCCCCAGCCCAAAGCTTGCCTCCCGGTAGGAATCCGGAACAGAAAGCAGTGCTTCCTCTGTCGTCCGGAGAATCAGCGGCAGAATCATAATGGACAGGGTACACGCTCCTGCCAGCAGGGAATAATTCCAGCCCAGGGTCGTTACAAAACAAAGCATACCGAACAGACCATATACGATTGACGGAATACCGGACAGGGTTTCTGCCATCAGCCGGATGACCTTTACAAAAGCATTGCCCCTCTTCGCATATTCTGCCAGATAAATCGCTGCTCCGATGCCGCATGGTACCGCAATCAGCAGGGAAATTGCCGTCATAAATACAGTATTAATAATTGCCGGCAGCATGGATACATTTTCCGACGTATACTTCCAGGCAAATAAGTCCGCTGTCAGGTGCGGCACACCTTTCACTAAAATGTACGCAATCAGAAACAGCAACAGGCCCATGGTAGCTGCCGCAGAAATTCCTACTAAAAGTAAAAGAATCAGGGAGCCGGGGTGTTTTGTATAAGTACGCAGTTTCCGCTGCCAGGTACTCTGGTTGACAAAAACATAAGAGTCCTCTCGATGCTCCGTTTCCTTGCCTGCCTGTTTTACATTCTTCTCTGCCATTATACTTTCACCGCCTTTCCCTTCCTGCGTTTTCTTCCGCCCTCCGGACGTTTCAGAATAAAAAATACCGAATTAATAATCAAAATGAACAGGAACAATACTACACCATTGGCAATCAGCGCCTCCCGGTGCAAATCTGCTGCATAGCCCATTTCCATCACAATGTTTGTTGTCAGGGTTCGTACTCCTTTAAAAATACTCTCCGGAATCACCTTCTGGTTTCCGGCAACCATGTTCACTGCCATCGTCTCACCAATGGCACGGCCAATACCAAGTACTACTCCGGCAGATACCCCGGACTTTGCCGCAGGCAGAACCACCCGGAACAGACTCCGTTCCCTGGTAGCCCCAAGAGCCAGCGCACCCTCATAATAACTTTCCGGCACTGCCCGGATGGCCGACTCTGCCACTCCGATAATCGTCGGAAGAATCATAATGCCAAGCAGAATGCAGGCAGACAACAGGCTAAGACCATTTCCCGGAAACGCATTCCGGATTACCGGTACAATCACCACCAGCGCAAAGAAACCATATACAATGGACGGAATCCCCGCCAGAAGTTCTACTGCCGGTTTTAAAAATTTATACAGCCGCTTAGGACAGATTTTCGCCATAAACACCGCAGTCAGTACACCAATTGGTACACCAATTAAAATGGCACCGATGGTCGCATAAATACTGCCCACAATCATTGGAAAAATACCAAACAGATTCTCTCCCGGTCTCCACCGTTTTCCCAGAAGGAAATTACCCACACCGATTTCAAATACTGCCGGAAGTCCATTGGCAAATAAAAAGATACAAATTACTACTACCGCAATAATGGAAACACAGGCAAGCAGTAGAAAAAAGATTTCTACTGCCTTTTCCATGCGGCGGTTTCTGCTTCCTGTTTCACGTTTTGTTTTCACAGTTTTTCCTTTCCCTGCTTATTTCACAATATCAGACCAGACGGTTACTGCTCCGGTATAAATCTGCTCTACCTGTTCCTTTGTCATACTGTCTGCCGGATTTTCCTTGTTTACGATAACTGCCACCCCGTCGTTCGCAATCGTAATCTCTGTCAGACCCTTCTCCTTTTCACTATCCTTTACTGCCCTGGACGCCATACCAATATCACAGATTCCTTCAATGGCATTGCTCATACCTGTGGAAGAATCACTGGTAAGAATTTCAATTTCTGCACCTGTGTTCACTGCAAGATATGCTTCCTTTAACTTCTGCATAACCGGCGATACCGAAGAAGAACCTGCCACAGTAACCTTACCGGTTGCACCATTACCTGCAAATGCGCCATTTTCAGAAACGGTAATATAACCTGCACCTTCAATTACAGCCTGGCCTTCTGCACTTAAGATATAGTTAATAAAATCCTGTGCCACATCGCTCAAGCCATCCTTTACTGCAATATTAAACGGACGGTAAATGGAATACGAACCATTTTTAATATTCTCCACACTCGGAGTCACGCCATCGATTTTTACTGCTTTTACCGTATCATTGAGGGAGCCAAGGGAAATATAACCGATGGCGTGTAAGTCAGATTCCACCGTTGTCATCATAACAGAAGTGCTGTTGGTAATGCTTGCCGCATCTGTTGTATGGTCAATCTTATTGCCAGCCTCATTCTTCTTTTCAATTCCAAACAGTTCAATGAATGCGCCTCTGGTACCGGAGCCATCCTCTCTTGTAATAATGGAAATTTCTTCGCCATTGTTAAAACCTTCGCTGCCGCCACAGCCAATCATGCCAATACTTAAAGTAAGAGCGGTGAGTACAGATAATAATTTCTTTTTCATAAAACTTCTCCTTTTTTCAGTTATTATTCTCTTTTTCCTGTTTACGTATCCAAGAATATACCCCTTATGTAAAGAATAAAACCTTGTATATGTAAAAGAAAGGTAAAAAGAATTATTTTGCAACTATTTGTACAACAAAATAACTCAGAATCCAAACCAAACAGACAACTACTACGTATTTGCGGCAGGTAATCAAATCACTCTCTCCGACTCCAACGCAAGAAGCGGATATTTCCTGCTCTCCCCATGCTTGTTCTTCCCTGCCAGATAGCCCTTCTCTATATCCTCTTTCTGATAATATTCTCTTATCCGGTTTCTGAATACAGTCGCAATTCTTTCTGTTCTGAATTTATAATGTTCCTTTTCCAGTACAGCCAGTATTCCGTCTTCACTTACCTGAACCGCTGTTTCTCCTTCCAGAAGATTCTGTTCAATTACCTGCTGCATAACACCAATCAGCTTGTCACCTTCTTCATCCCCATACTTTTCACAATAAGCTGCATAGGATTTGTAGCTGTCAAACTGAAACAGCACCGCCCGGAACTCCTTGTTTCCTGCATCCATTTTTTTTATTTTTTCCGCCCGTTTTGCGTTATATTTCTGTATCATTTCAACAGCAGCCGCCTCCGTCTCTTTCAGTTCCTCTGCCGGTCTGCCAAGAAAATATCCCTGTCCGTTGTGGACTCCTAACTTTAACAGTGTCTTTAATTCTTCTTCACATTCAATACCTTCTGCTATCAGCTGGATGTTTGTCAGGTCTGCAAATTCCACCATTGCCTTTACCATTGCATATTTTATCGTATCATTCTGTATTCCACGGATTAGTTCTATGTCAAGCTTTAAATAATGCGGAACCACATCACAAATCAGATTTAACCCGGAATAACAGGAACCGGCATCATCCACTGCAATCTGGTATCCCTGGGATTTATAATGGCGGATGGTTTCCTTGAACCCTTTCATATCATCAATGGAATTTCTTTCCGTTACTTCAAACACAATATTTTCCATATCCAGCCCGTACCGGTTCAGATATCCGCTCGTAAAACCAGACCGGAATTCCTTATCATGAATTACCATGGGATTTACATTCAGAAAAAGCTTTCTGTTTTCTTTTCTTTGTAACCTGTGGTACTTTTCCAGTATTTTTCCTCTGCATATCTGTTCCAGTTCCCATACTTTCCCATAGATATCTGCCAGATGAAACAATTCTTCTGTATTACTGATTTCTGTCGGGGAACTAATTCTGCTGAGTGCTTCATATCCGATTACTTCTCCTGTCTTTAACGAAACCACCGGCTGATACACCGGCTTTATTCTTTGCTGTTCCAGAATGCTGTCAAAATCTTCTTTTATTCTTCCCATTTTCTTCTCCCTCTCTTTCCTTTTCCTCCACAGTATATCGGACTAATTTAAAATCTGTAATTACAACAGGTAAAACTCAGGTAAAAAAAGAAGGCGTTGCTGCAAAAGTCAAAAAACTCTTACATCAACACCTTCTTATATCATCTTACCACTTCTTTCGGTCTGTCCTCTATCCAATCAGTACATTTTTTCCCTCAAAGGCAAATCCATATCTGCGTATCCGCTCCGCCGGAAAACCTTTCGCTTCCAGCTGCGCTGCATACTGCTTTTCCTCTATCTGCTTTAATGCCGCTGCCAGAGTATCCTCCAAAGTTTCTTCCCGCCGTTTGTTCTTTACCTTAAATTCCAGAATCATGGCGTCATCCTTTTCCGGATTCTCCGGTTCCAGCATAACATCATACCGTCCAAAACCGCTCTCCCGGTTGGAAGTGATGGTATACCGTCCGGTCAGTTCCACAATCAGTCCTAACACAAACCCATGATAAAAACGTTCCGGTTCTGCTCCATGGGCCTTGCTTCCGGTGTCAAAATAACTGAACACCTGCAAAGATACACGGTTCATATACTCATTCATGGCATCCAGGTCCCCTGCCAGCAATGCATCCACAAAATCATTATAATCCCCCTCCGTCTGAGCAAACCACCGCCCAATCATACTCCGGAACATCAGACTGACCTCATAATTGGTCAGTGCCAGTTCATAAAGTGGCTCCTGGTTTTTGGGAATATCCTGATATCTTTCATAGGAAAGCACCTTCAGGTATCCGCTGGCCACCAGCAGACTCCACACAGCAGTCTCACTGCCATCCAGCTGGTTGTAGACAATCTGTTCATCAATGGCAGAACGAATACTTTCTCCATGAAGTAGCAGTTCAAATCTCTTTTTGATTCTGGAATCTCCCTCCCGCAGGATTTTTCCAACCAGACTGTTGGCACTGGTATTCGCCCAGTAAGTGGAATACTTCTGTTTATCTATAAAATTTAAAATAGACCACGGATTATAAATATCAGTATGTTCTCCAAAAACAAATCCGTCATACCACTGCTTCACTTCTTCCTTTTCACTGGAAAATCCATAATCATCCAGAACCTCAAACACTTCCTCCTCTGTAAAACCAAAGGCAGTAGCATATTTATCCGAAGTGGTAGTTACTACTTCCAAATGGTTTAAATCTGAGAAAATAGATTCTTTACTTACCCTGGTAATTCCAGTCATAATGGCCCTCGCCATCTGCGGATTTGTCTTAAATGCAGAATTGAACATACTCCGGGTGAAGGACACCAGTTCTTCCCAATAACCATGTACAAAAGCTTCCTGCATTGGCGTATCGTACTCGTCCAGCAGGATAATAACCTTTTTGCCATAATAGCGGCAGAGATAATCCGAAAGCTGGTACAAAGCCGATGTAGCATCCGAATTACTGATTTCTGCCGCCAGCATACGATTGTAATAATCCCTGTCTGCATCCGTCAGTACTTCACTATCCTTTACAAAAGAAAAACGGATATAAAGATTTCGAAGAATTTCACAGATTTTTGCCCTGGTATCTGTATAATTCCCTTCTTTCACCCGTGCAAAAGACAAACTGATGACCGGATAGGTTCCCTGCAGTTCCCGGTACTTTTCTTCCTCCCAGATAGAAAGTCCTTCAAATAAATCACTTCTTCCTGCATACTCCACAGAAAAGAACTGCTCCACCATGCTCATGTTCAGGGTCTTTCCAAAGCGGCGGGGACGGGTAATTAATGTAACACTGTCCCCACTTTCCCACCATTCCTTTATAAATGAAGTCTTATCAATATAAAAATAGCCTTCTTCTCTCAGTTCAGCAAAGCTTTGAACTCCAATACCAATATTTTTTGCCATTTTCATCACACTCCCTCGCAAAAAATCCGCTATACCAGTCTAATCCTAGTATAGCGGATTCTTTGTTAAATTACAAATAAGAAAATCTAAAATTACTTTTTGATGGTGCGATAGAGGAAAGTAATCATTTCCTCACGGGTACAGGTAGCAGAGGAACCAAATTTTCCGGAACCTTCAGCAGTAATGATATTGTTTTCCACTGCCCAGCCTACAGCTTCCCGATATTTGGAAGTGACATCATAATATTTGCAGGTAAAGCCTTCCGGTGAGCCTGCATACTGCCATAGATAGAGCATCGATTCACTACGTTTACAGAGCATGGTTTTTGTTGCAAATATTTTAATCGTAATCAGACCCTTATTGTAAGCCCAGATAGCAGCATCATAGTACTCGTTGCCTTCCTTCACATCAACGTAAGGACTTGGGTCAGTAGCCTTTGGAGCACCATCCAAACGCCACAGGTAGGTAAAGAATTCAGCACGGGTGCAAACCTCAGCCAGCGAGTAGTCTTCCGAAGGCGTTGGAATTAATTTATTGTCTATAGCCCACTGTACAGGCTCTGGATACTGTATGGTAATCGTTTCCGGTGTAACATTCACTTCCGGAATTACACTTGCATCCTCCGGGATGGCCTTGAGTACCATGCGGCCCAGACTGGATGACTTCTGCCATGCACTACCGCTGACCTTATTGCCATCGGCATAGCAGTTTTTCATGTATGTGCTGTTACAGCAGCTAGTAAAGGACGATATGATGTCTGCTTTTCCAAACAGGGAGTAACCATCCATTGGAAATTCACTACAGGTCAGTTTACCAATATTGTAACAGTTTTCTACATAACCTGCAGCAAGGCTATTGTTATAAACATAAATTCCGGCTACCGTAGCAGCAGTAAGATGACCGGTATTGTAGCAATTCCAGATACAGCTTGCGTTTTCCTTAGGTTTGTTCATCGTGCTTTCTATACCATTTGGGCCAATCTCGCCAACCAGACCGCCAGCCATGGAATCCCGCCAAAATGTATGCACATCACCAACCGGCAGGGAGATGTTACCTGCGTTATAGCACTCGGTAATCCAGGTATTGCACATCGTAGCACAAATTCCGGCTCCAACCAGATAGAACGGTGAATTACACTTTACTGTAATATCCGAACCATTGTAGCAGCGGTTTATTTTACCCAGGGACGCTTCGCCAACCAGACCGCCGACCTCAATGCTGATGTTTGCAGCGGCTCCTTCGGCAACATTAGCGGTAATGGAAATCTTACCACCATCGGCATAACAGTTCTCCATATTTCCCGCAGCATCATAAGTGTTTTTCTCATTATTGCAATTAAACCAGCCACTGAATGCGCCAGCCCACATCATCAGATTTTCTGTCACACCGGTATAGTTTATGTCGATATTATAATTCACCAGACCCAGATTTTTAATCTCAGCACCACCAGTGATACCAAACAGACCATAAAAACGACTGTTGCCTTTTTCCTGCATATAAGGCTTTTCTTCGTTAACCACAATCGTCATACCGGAGATTATGTGACCGTTGCCGTCAAAGCTGCCCATAAAGGCACCGCCGCCGAACTGTGCCTTATTAGCACTGTCAGTACCTGCACCGAAAGCCGGAGTAGCACCAATCGGAACCCAGTTGCCCCACTGGGACAAATCAATATCGGCAATCAGCTTATAGTGAGCCGTCAGATTCTTACGGACAGCATCCAACTGCTCTGCAGTGGCGATAAGGAATGGATCGTTCCTGGTACCGCTGCCGCCAGCGAACTTGTAAGGGCTGTCATGCAGTTTGGCAGGAGCACCTTCCCAGAAGTCAGTAAGGACAACATCCGTCAGACAAGCCTTAGGAACAAAGCCAACCTTTCCGCCAAAAATTATCCGGCACCATTCCCCAGTCATCTCCGGAATCTCATCCGTCAAATCATAGTCAAGAATCGTGATTTTTGCTGAAGTGTTCAATCTTTCGAAGGATGCGGTCTTTGTAACTGCAGGATATGTATAAAACTTCGTACTTCCATCATTAACATCATACATTCTCACTTCCACCGGCTGGTAAAGCATGGCTGTGCCAAAGACAGGAGTGCTGTTAAAGTGGCCTATCGGGTGCATCTCATTATACTTTTCCATCGCCTTGGTAACACCAATATCAACGGAACTGCCGTCAATCCATTTATAATAGATGAGCTGTACGGTATCCTTGTCAATATAGTGGACCTCGTCAGGCATATAAACAAATATATAGTCCGTTTTTACATTGTGGGCAAAGTAATAACCTTCCTTCGCCTTACAGGTGATAACAAATTCTGCCCAGGTATAAGGCTGCAAAGGACCTTCATAGTTCCAGGACATATCAGACATGTAATACTGGTCATCATCTTTCCGGTAGTCATCCTTAACCACAGGCTCCTGGTTGACCCTGGCATCTATATAGTAGCCGCCCACCAGACGGACAGGCTTACCTCCGGTTACCTTCTCTGCCGTAGTCCAGGCGTTCCCGTACGCTTCCACCGGACTATTACCGTATTTTACATGATTCGAAAAAATGTCACTGTGTTGGACATACAGGAGCTTTCCGTCATACAAAACGGCACACCAGTTATCTTTGACATAGGCGGACAGCACGAGCAGGGTGACACCCTGTTTTTTGGTAGTATAAATCTCCTTATCCTCCCCCATGCCATCATACAGATAGACAACATCACTGTATCCATTCATCTCCATAACACCGTAATCGCCTGACTTAAAGTCATCTACCGGGGTCCTGGAAGGAGAAGGGGCAGTACCAGTCAGCGCAGGGAAAGTGTAGGAGATGGTAATTTCTTTGCCACCATCGCTGACCGTTTTTTTAGTGACAAACTGATTGTTCAGGATATGATTTCCCGATTGCTCGTAAACAAAATCTCCTTCCGTTGGATCGACACGGGTGGTCACGGTGAAAGTATATTCCTCACCAGCCTGGAAACGGCCATACTCATCAAAATTGCCGGACCATTCGCTGTGCGTTACATAGGACTTCCAGCCGTCAGCAACCCTGGCATCGTACCTTGGCAGTTCACCCACGACAGGCTCTGTGATAGTGAGCTTAACATTGTCAACTTCGGTGATAGTGTTTACTTTTTCTTTGGTGGTAAAAGTATAGTACAAGATAAGCTGGTCGCAGCTGTAAAACCACTCCACCTTATCGCTGGCATTTCCGTTCACCTTGAGATATTTCTCAAATAATGCAGGATGAGCGGCTACTGCTATGGTATCCTCTGGCTTGATTTTCAAGGAGATTTTTGCTGTATAGTCCTTGCCGGCTGCGAATCTGCCCAAAGAATCCAGATTTCCGGTCCATTCAATGTACTCGACATACAGACTGCTGCCCTCATTCATTCTGACTTGTTCTGCGGTTGCAGGCTTTTTGCCTGCCTCTGGAACCTCCAGCGTACATTCTGCCATGTTAAGATATTCTATCGGCTTCTTTTCTCCACTCTCTGTGAAATAGTAAGGGAGAATATAGCAAATCGACACACGCCTGCCATCATCGCTTTTTTCACAGCCTATCTGACCGTAAGCACCGGATACGCCGTTGATGCGCATATTTTCCGGCTCAATGGTAACAAATACCTTATCCTTCAGGGTGTCCTGAATTTTAAAGTCAATCCTGGCGGAATAGACCTCGTTGGCCTTAAAACCACCGTTGCGGTCAAACTCTCCGTACCACTGGATGCCCGCAAACTCAGCTCCTGTACTGCCGTTGACGGTTACCGTACCTGCTGGCTTTTCGCCCAATTCCGGTTCACGCATCTCGACATCAATTTTTGTCACTTTGGTTTCCGCTGCTGCTGTACTGGCGGGATACCGACACACCACTATAGACAGCAAAAACAAGAGACACAGCCATCTTATCATTCTCTTCATACCGGTTCTCCTCTCCATTTTATCATGTTACTGTCGCAAAAGTTTCATTAATCCTCATATACCGTGGTATAAATCTCGTTATCAATGCAGTCAAAAGTAACCGCATCGGAATAAGCGTAATTGCCCATGGCATCCCGCATTTCAAACATCATCATGTAGCTTCCATCCGGCAGGGACATCTCTGCAAAAGCAGTGTCCTCAGTTACTGTAACTGTCTGTACGGCATAAGGTTCAAAATCATCTTCTCCGGAATAGGTTGCCATATACCAGATGGTAGTAATTTCGTCACCCACCTGCAGCAGACGCATTTCCTTGTCTGCCATACCGTGTTCATCAATTCCCTGACGGGCACCCAGAATACTCCACTGCTCCAGAGTAAAATCATATACTACCTGTAAATTATATTCTTCCCCATTGATAAGTACTGGTACGGAATACAGATTATAATCCTCACCTTCAAAACTCAGTTCCATATAAACAAGGTTGCCATCAATGCTTCCCCAGACACCCCGGAAATTATCGTAAAACACTCCGTTGTCCCAGTCGGCGGTCATATCGTTGTCTGTGCCTAACAGCATCATCATGTCACCTGCTTCATCTACATAATAGAGAGAGAATCCAATGCCTGCCAGAATATCATACGCTTCCGGTCCTAATGTCATGAAAGCAGTACCCTCTTCATTCACTTCCAGCGGTGCACCATCCCAGCCCATAGTCGTCAGGTTCTGTATTTCCGGCAGTTCCTCGAAGTTCATACCAGCGATATATTCCATACCGGTATCATCCAGTTCTCCCGCAAGCCCATAAGAATAGAAATATTTGAACGCACTGCCCGCACCCTGTCCGGCATAGCCATTAAAATCATCTACATCTCCATTGTAAGAATAATAACAGGAAAGTCCGGTTGCTTCTGTACGGTACTGTCCGCCGACCTGATAAAGAACACATTCTTCCAGTGCATCCAGTACCCCCTGGGAAGAACCAAGAATACCCATGCTCTGACGTGCCATATGGCCTAAATCCACCATGTTGGTATACCCCTGCTCTTTGGTGTTGCCTCCATAGTTTTCACTTTGTGCAGCAACCCTGCCAAACTGGGAGAAGAAGGCAGGATCGGTACAGGCAGCCGCCAGTGCTTCTGCACCAAACGTTTCATATGCTTCCAGTAACGGTCCCACTTTGGACAAATCCGTAAGAGAAAGTGTCGTGTTATCCTGGGTCCCAACTTCTACACAGCCTGCATAATAAGCATCACAAATCACTTTTCCAAGTTCTATACCATTCATGGAAGGATTCTCTGCCAGGGCACCTACCCACTGGGAGTAATACCAGCCGTTCGCCGGCTCTGTCTCTTCCGAGGCCACCAGATACTTTGCAATATCACAGAAGGTATATGCCACATCCACCGTTGCCATCAGACAGGTATCAAATCCTATCAGCTCCAGTGGCTGATTTTCTCCGGATGGCTCCCATACGCTGGAAAACGCTGCATACATCTCACCCAGTGTCAGGGAATCAAAGCCATACAGCTCATCAAAAGCTGCTCCTGTCACCGAACCACCACCATGATTCCAGAATACTACTGCTGTTCGTTCTGCCGGATAGTTTGTCTTTGCAAAATGTAAGAAATCTGCCAGGGTCTGTGCCTCGCCCATGCTTGCCGACGGCTGCTCATCCACCAGGGTCAGACCTTCGCTGTTATAAAGCCAGCGCTGCAGTCTGCTGGCATCCACAACATCATTCTGCCATACCGTAGAACCTCCGGTTTCAATCACAACGTTTACATTTTCAGGAAGGGTTACCTCCATTAGTTCCATTAAATCTCCGGTGGCAAATCCACCGCCGGATTCCAGATCACTGCCGCAGAGATACCAGTAAACCGCCCAGCTGTCCTCCTCTCCTTCCACAGAAGGAACACTCTTATCTGTGGTTTCCGTATTCTGTTCTTCCGCCGGCGTATTCTCTGCTACCGGTGTATTCTCTGCCATTGGCGTATTTTCTGCCGGTGGCGTATTTTCTTCCACTGATGTGTTCTGATTTACTGCCGGTGTCACCTGTTCTTCTGCAGTTTCCCCTCCACATGCCGCCAGAGAAAATACCATTGTTACTGCCAATACGATAGATAACCATTTCTTTTTCATCCGATTTATCCCCCTTTTCCTATATTCCAAGCAACTGTTTCTTTTTTGCCGCAAACTCATCTTCCGTAAGAACTCCGGCATCCAGTAATGCTTTGTACTTCTGAATTTGTTCAATCACATCATTCTCCGCGGCAGCCGGTGTTACAGGCACCGGTGTATCAGCCACTGTGTCATAACCACAGATTTCCGGTGCTCCCGGACAAATCAGTTCCATGAGATTGACTGCCAGACCATGCAGTTCCTCCACCTTTGTCTCATACTCCCGTAAATAAGAATCTATATCCGGATTATACTGATCCATGGATGGTCCGGATATTTCCCAACGGTACCCCGCCCAATACGGATGATCCAGGGCAACCTCCACATAAAAATGCCGGAATGGAACTGGTACATCAAAACGCGGACGTGGATGATATGGTCTGGATGGTGGAGGATTTTCTCCCTCCCGCTCTCTCCGCTCCTGCATGCGTTCCATCCGCTCCAGCATTTCATACTCTCTCATCCGTATAACAAATTGCGCAATCTGTGGAGCCATCTCATGGATTCGTTCCGGTACATCACTCGGATAATACTTCAAAGCGGTTTCTGTACTGTCAAACAGGATATTATTATCTTCCAGAATACGAAATGCTTTTAATTCCGAGTACTTCATTACCAATGAATTATCATCCCTTCGTAACCGGAACAACCTGTTATTTCCATCTATCACAAAATAACCTCTGCCAAAACCAAAACTGAAACTGTATGTTTCTGAAAAAGTATCACGCAGTATCTGATTCTCTTCATAAAATGCCATGTAATCCTGAAAATCACTAAGGGACATCTGATTCAGTGCGCCATCCGGCAAATCTACTTTACGGTCACATTCCTTGCAGATAGGCATGCCTTCTATTTTTGTAGACAGTAATCTTGGTGTTGGATTGTTACAGATTGGACATAATTTTTTATTATTCGTAAATAATCCCATGTTTTCCTCCTCCTTCTTTCCTGCTTATCTGCCTTCTTCTATTTTCAGATAAGGTCTTTGATGAAATCCCAGCAGACCTGCAATGAGGCTGTTTGGAATTATACCAATAACTCCATTGAGTTTTGTTACCGAATCGTTGTAAATAAGACAGCTGGTACGAACCATCTTTTCATAGCTTTCTGCCGCATCGATACACCTGACATAATTTTTATCTGCCCTGAGTTCCGGATATCGTTCTGCCACTATGGCAATATGTCCCAATGTTTCCGAAATCACCTGCTCCTGTCCCAGTACATCCTCCGGTGTGGATATTGCTGTTATGTCATTCCGCCTTGTCTTCAATGTGCTCATTAACGCCAGGGCCTCGCAGCCGGCATACCCCCTCATAAGATTCAGAAGCACATTCAGTACATCAAACCGTGAAGCCAGCTGTACACCAATCTGGCTCATGGCATTGCTGATATTTTCATCCATTGCCACCAGTTTTCTCTGCGTGGACATAATCCATATAGAAAGCAGAATCATTAGTAAAAGTACAATAATAACAACTTCCATAACGAATGAACTCCTTTCGGATAATAAGAACAAAGATAGGAAAGTTCAAAGGACTTTCCTATGTAATAAAACAGCGGATGCGTAATCCCGCATCCGCTTTGGATTCTGAGCAGAAGCACTTAAGATTCCGCTATTGAATTCCGAACTCTGTTTTTACTTCAGCAACCCAGCCGTCTACCTCCGCAAACCACGCTATCATTGCATCCAGATCTTCTTCTGTAACTTCCGTATCCCCCTGGAGCAGTTCCTTGTACTCCGTCAATAATCCGGACATATCCACCATTACGCTGATAAGCTCCTCCGGATATGCACCTGGATCTGCGTTAATCGCATTCACTACCTGATCAAAGGAACTGGAAGTAGCATTGAATGCATCAATGGCAGGCTGCTTATCTGTACCGCACGCAGCCAGAAATACACACATTACCAGTGTCATTAAAAGTGCTGTAAATTTTTTCATCTAAACCCCTCCTGTTATGTATCTAACCTCTCGGTTTATTTATAGTATACTCCTTTTCGACAAAAAAAGAGGCGTGCCTCCTGAATCGTACCGAAAATGTCTTGAATCGGCAGTCGATTTAAAGAGACACGCGCAAAATAAACTTACCATCTTTTACGGAAAAATTATAGATACCATGGTGCCTCTCTACAAGGGCACAAATGCTGCGTATGCCAATTCCATGCCCCGGCTCATCCGTAACAGGAATCCCATGGTCAAAGGGGATATCTTCGGTGCATGAATTAATCATTTGTACAAATAGTTTTCCGTTCTTTTCGTATGCAGATACTTCTATATCCGCCGGCAGTGCATTTTCTTTCAATTTTACACAGGCATGCAGGGCATTTTCCATGCCGTTGGATAACAGCACACATAAATCACTTTCCGATATAGGGAGAACCTTCGGAATGGATGCCTTGATTTTTATTGCAATCCCCTGTTTTTTTGCACGTTCGGCAAACGCAGAAAAAATCAGGTTTACTGCTTCATTCTCACAAAAAGCCACTACCTTCCCTGCTTCAATTTCTGAACTGATTCCATGAATATACTCCTGTGCCTGTTCCAGCCTTCCACTTTCCAGACAGCCGGAAACATACTGCATATGATGGCGCAAATCATGCCGGTATACACTTGCCTGTCTTTGTGATTCCCGTAAAAGTTCAATTTCCCGGACTGACTGTACAATCTGAAGGTTCAGACTGTTCTGTGCCTGTTCCAGCTGGATACGTATCCGTTTTTCTTCTGATGTCCGAAGTACAAATACCAGATAAGAGGTACTGCACACAAAAGACATAAATTCTGCAATCACCGGACCGCCATTTAACGCTAAATCACTATATATACGTGTTACATAATCAAATCCATATCCCAATACCGGTATCAGACCGAACTGGCATTGTACAGAAACAGACTCATAGGAAATACTCCTGATCGAAGGAGCCGCAAACTTAATAAGCAGCAGAAGCAGCGGCACCGTAACAACCAGCTCTGTTATATTCTGCAGCATGGCATCCCCGGCACATACTGCCACAATCAGAAGGGAGAGCCAGCGTCTCAGCTGACAGCAGAGATATGCCGTAAAAACCGAAACAACGGACCAGAAATATTTTCTATTTAAAACACCAAGTACAATTGCCAAAGGAATATGCGTAATCAGCGGATAAAGTTTCTGTACCGTTCCATAATCAAATGTCCAGTATGCAATTCCCTGAAGCAGCATAAGAACTGCCATGATGCCTGCCATAAGCCATTGTTTTTTCTTTGTCCAGTGAATATCACAAAATGCAGCGGAAAGCACCATTCCAAAAATACCTACGGAAACCCCATTCAGCATGGATATATCCATCATGATAATAACACCTGCCTTTTATTAAATGCATATTCCAGATACTTATCCTTGATTTCTGAGTA
Organism: Lachnospiraceae bacterium; assembly: GCA_017938285.1. Classification (GTDB taxonomy): domain Bacteria; phylum Bacillota; class Clostridia; order Lachnospirales; family Lachnospiraceae; genus SIG299. Next base: position 47,516 of record JAGBBW010000068.1, on the reverse strand, counting down.
CTTTCCCCGTGGAATCGGAATTTCTGCCAGACTGTCCATGAGGATTGACTTATAGGACATTGTCTGGATATACTCCATGTTCACAAGATAAGAACGATGCGGACGCAGAAAATTGTCATACTGCTCCAGCTGGCTGCACAGTTCATCCAGACTGCCAATACGTTCCAGTACTTTACCATTTTCCAGATGAAACACTACGGTACGTCCAAGCACCTCACAATATTCCAGCCTGTCCAGCTCAATCCGGGCAATTCCTGTTTTACAGCGCACAATCAGGCTGCACTGCTTCTCTTTCTTACATTCCAGGACAACAGACTCCATCAGACGGAAAAAACTTTCTTCCCATATTGGTTTTAACTGGTAGAAGTATGCACCAACAGCGTAAGACTGTACCGCAAACTCTGCAGAGGAAGTCAGAAAAATTATTTTTACGGTATCATCATACTTCCGGATTTCCTTTGCCGTCTCTATTCCGTTTTCCCCAGGCATAATCACATCCAGAAACAGTACATCAAAACGCGCTCCTTTTTCAATTCCAGCCAGTAATTCCAAAGGACTATGAAACGCTGTATATACGATGTCCCGGTTATGACTGACACGATACCGGTCAATCAGAACAGAAAGCTCATTTAATACTGCCACATCGTCATCACAAAAAGCAATTTTCATACGAATGATTCCTTTTCTCTTTTTTTATAAAAACCACCCATAGAGCCGATGATGAGCCGACCCCACAGGTGGTTATTGGATATATTAATTATACCATGAAGAAACAGAGGTTTGCAACTCCTATTTTTCCCTTCTGCAGTAACCCTGTTATCTGAAATTAATAAATACTATAGTTCTTGTCTCCCCGCACAAATACAGGAATTACATCAATTGGTGCTTCCGCCACCACAGTCTGTCCGCCCTCATACTTCTTTCCGGTGTAGCTTTCGGTCCAGATTTCCCCGACTGGCAGGTAAACGGTCCGGGTAGACACGCCTTCTTCCATTACCGGAGCTACTAAAAGGTCCGGGCCGAACATGTACTGGTCCTCCGTCTCCCAGCAGACCTTGTCTTCGTGGAAATCATAGAACATCGGACGCATAACCGGAGAACCGTTCTCACTGGCTTCCTTCATACATTCCCGGATGTACGGACGAAGCTTTTCACGGATGAACAGGTACTTCTTTAAAATTTCGTAATTGTCCTCCCCAAAGCTCCATACCTCGTTATCCTGACCGGAAGTCAGCTGGCGCACACCGTTAATGAACTCTTCTTCTCTCTCATACCAAGGAGAACGCTCGCCGTGCATACGGAATACCGGACAGAAGGCGCCCCAGGCAAACCAGCGCACCAGAAGTTCCTTGAACTTCGGGTCGGAAATATCGCCGCCCACAACGCCGCCGATATCAGAAGTCCACCACGGAATTCCTGCCAGACACATATTTAAGCCTGCCTGCAGCTGCTCTCTCATGGCACGGAAGGAGGAATGAATGTCACCAGACCAGGTCAGGGCACCATACTTCTGGCTTCCTGCCCAGGCACAGCGAACCAGACTTAAAATGTCCTTTTCGCCTTCCTTTTTCAGACCATCGTAAAAGCCCTTGGCATACATCACCGGATATATGTTGGTACACTGTAATGCCGGACCGGCATAATAACGGTAGTTATCAAAATCATAAGGGCCATACTCCGGCTCTGCCTCGTCTAACCAGAAGCAGCGGATTCCCTTCTTATAATAGTTTTCCTTACACTTTTCCCAGACGAACTCCTGGGCACCTGGGTGGGTGGCATCGTAGAATACCGTATTGCCCATCCAGCTCATATGGTAAGACATACCACGGTCCGGATTCACCAGATAACCTTTGTCTAACATCTCACCATAGTTTTCACTGCGCTCGTCAATGGTCGGCCAGACAGAAACCACGGTCTCAATACCAAGCTCCTTTAATTCCTTTACCATGGCGTCAGGGTCCGGCCAGTCTCTTGGCTCAAACTTAAAGTCACCCTGACGGGTCCAGTGGAAGAAATCCACTACGATGGCATCCATCGGAAGCCCCAGTTCTTTGTGTTTTCTTGCTACTGCAAGAATTTCGTCCTGGGTGCGGTATCTTAACTTACACTGCCAGTAGCCAAGACCAAATTCCGGCATCATCGGAGTACGTCCGGTGGCTGCACTGTACTGCTCCTCCAGCTCGGCAGGTGTATCTCCAGCCGTAATGAAATAGTCTAACTTCTTTGTGCTTTTTGCCACCCATTCCGTTTTATTCGTACCAAAGGTAGCGGTTCCAATGGCCGGGTTGTTCCAGAAGAAACCATACCCACGGCTGGAAATATAAAACGGTACGCTGGCCTGGGAATTACGGTGGGCAAGCTCTAAGGTTGCTCCCTTTTTGTCCAGATTCTTTTCCTGATACTGGCCCATACCAAAAATCTTTTCATCGTCAAACGCCTCAAACCGGGCGGTCAGCATGAAATCATTTGTCCCCTGAATCGGCTTCATTTCCCTTGCGTCAATACGGATTGGCACACAGTACCGGTTGATACGGTTCCGGTTTCTCCAGTACTCAGCGGTCAGCAGTTCGCCCTTCTGGTTATAGAAACTAATCCAGCCTTCAAAGGACACCTTTGCCGTAATCTTTCCATTCACCAGGGTCCATTCCTTTGCCGTCTGGTGATAGTGGGCATACTCCTCGGACTTATACCAAGGGTCCGTGACATCAATTTCCTGGAAACTGATGTCCGCCTTACAGTCTTCTACTTTTTCGGTCAGTGCCCAGTCATTTTTGTCCATGTCCGGCTGTGCAGTCATGCGGACACGAAGGGAATTCTTTCCCCATGGCTCAATCCAGACCTGGGATTTATTTTCTGCAATAACCAAACGATTGCCGTCCTGATAAATTCTCATATTTGCCTCCTTTAATACTGCTATTATTCACAGACATTTACGATAACTTCTATGCCTGCTCTCCATATACCAGTCCCCTGGAGCCTGTCGCCAGATAAAACCGTCCAAAGGTCCGGCTGTCTCCATCCAGACTGTTAATTTCTCCAAACATCTGCTTCTTTGTATTGATACGTTCCCAGTTTGCTGCCTTGTCAAAGGAGCGGTAAAAACCATACTCGCCCTCTATCACACCACACATATAAACAGCCTTATCCTCACCCAGATAAGCACCTCCCGGTGTTCTTACGCCAAGACCTACACGGTATACAAACTCGCCATCCTTTGTCAGACGCTTTGCCTTTACTTCATCTGTTTCTTCCTTATAGTACAATTTCCAAAGTCCATGCTTTGCCAGTGCCAGATAGAAGCGTCCGCTGCGCCCCGCGTCTCCCCGCACCTCGGTCTTATTCGCACAGTCAATCAGATGGAAATCCACCTCCGGGAAGCCTTCCGGCATACTCTTTTCACAGAAGGTATTGCCGCCGTCCTTACTGATATACAGCTGGGAGGCTTCTCCCAAAGCGTAAAACAGGTGGTTCTTCACACGGTCGGAAAATACTTTAAAGCCCCTGCTTCCATCCACCGACTGTCCCGTCTTATCAAATATTTTACACTGATGGAACGTCTGTCCTCCATCGTTGCTGACAATTGCACAGTCTGCATTCAAATCAATCCAGTCTGCCACCGTCCAGACCATATTGTTGCAGTCCGGGGACATTGCCACCCAGCCGGAATTTACATTCGGCTGTTCAATCCGGTGCAGCAGCTCATCTATTTTTTCAGTTATGCCAAACGGCATTGGAAGACGTTCAAAGGTTGCTCCGGCATCCTTTGTGAGAATCAGCCCCCCTTTGGTCTTTCCTTTCCAGTTCCCCCGTGGCGTTACCACAAAACACTCCGGTGTCTTTTCGGAGTAATCCGCATTAATACAGGTAATGTACCGGTTACCGTCCTTGTCATCGAAGGAATTGCGGCATGGCTTTGTCAGATCCCGGAAGGCAAAACCACCCAAGTCGCCTACAATATCAATCACCTGCACCGGTCCGTCATTCGGACTGTATACGTTCAAGTGAACGGTCTCTTCAATGCCATCGCACCAGTCAGAGAACACTACCTTCTCTGCGGTCAGATTCTTTGTGCGGAACACTCCGGTACCGGAATTGAACCACGCCACATCTTTGTTATGCGGGTCAATCTTCATATCGCTGAGCCAATGCAGCAGGGAACGTCCGCCATTATGCTCCGGCTTCATATAGGAAGAACGGAACGCCAGCTCACCAACACTCAAATCGTATAAAATGCACTCCCATGTCGTACCATGGTCAAAGGAGCGGTATACCATATCCCCATCCTCCTTGCAGATGGTAGAACACACTAAAAGTCCCGGACATGCTTTGGTACTGGAAATGCCGCTGAAACCATACATCAGATTTGTTCCTGCCGGCTCCTGTACTTCCTTTCCTCCATATATTGTATGGTAAGGAGTAATATCCTCATACCGGTCAATGCTGCCGTCCTCCGTAAAGGAATAACGGAGGACTTTACCACCAATCGTATCACCGGAATCACAGCTGTAGCCCATCTCTGTTACATAGGAATGCTGTCCGGTGTGCGCCAGCGTAATATATAAATACTTACCGTCATAATCATATCTCTCACCAACATAACCGGCCCATTTGGATTCTTTCAGCAGTACATTGTCCGGCTGTACCATTGGTGCAAAGGTTTTTCCATCATCGTAGGAAACATACAACGCAGTACCACGAAGTCCATCCTTCTCACCGGTCGTTACTCCGGCGGTACCAGCCACCAGCATGCCTTTCTTTTGCGGAGACACCCACACAAACGTCAGATACTCTTCGCCACAGACACTGGTCTGCTCCCAGGTCTCCCCTTCATCCCGGCTGATTAACAGTCCACCCTTCTGGCTGGCAAAATACAACGTATCATTCAGACATACCAGGCGATATCCTGTGCCCCTGCCATTCCAGTTGCCATGTACCGGAGTCGGCACATGCCGATATGTAAAACTCTCACCATAATCCCTGGAAACTGCCAGAACGCCACAATCTGTACGGTCCACACCGCAGATAATATAAAACGCACCTGGCTTTTCCTCATTTACTGTAATAGCAATCGGATAGGTTTCGTCCAGCTTCTCCATGGTAACATGGTCAATCAGACTCTTCCAGCAATCTTTGTCCGCCTCATAACGATAGGTACCGCCAATATCGGTACGGCAGAACAGCACCCCCGGCCTTGTCTTGTCAAATAAAAATCCGGTCACATAACCGCCGCCGGGAATCGGGGCATTCTTATACACATACGGTATCTGCTTCATATCGTCCTCCCTGTTTTTTTCATCTTTTTTTCATCATTTTATTCCTGGGGTTGTCGCAAAATTATCTTTTTACGACAACCCTATTTTCACTAAATACCATTATACTTTATTTTTGTCACGAAACCACGGTAGGAATTACAGAAAATATACGGTCATTTTTCTGGATAAACAGACATTTATGACCCCGGTCACATTGAAATCCAAAAAGATTTATGTTTTAATAGACTTACTTATAGTACTAAAGCATGGAATCCCCATGCACTAACCCATCCTGAGTAACGGAGTAACAACATTATGCGGAACACATTTTCCCTATATTATTGCTTTCTTTTTCTTGGTCTGCTTCTGATTGTCCTTACCATCCGAAGTCTCTCCGAAAAGCAAAGCCTCATACTGCCTGCCGTCCAGCTGCTTTTGTCTGCAGCACTTGCCATCGCTGCCGGACACCCCTTTGTCTGTCTGGCTGCTTACGAATGCAGGATTGGCAGAAAACATCTCCCTTCCCTGTTTCTTCCGTCCCTGCTTTACGGTATAATTCAGGCAGCGACCAGAGAACATCCCTTTCCTCAGGTGCTGTTTTCCATGCTGCTTCTTTTCTTTCTGTCATTACTGATGCGTGGCGTGGAATACCTGCTGAAAAACTACCTTTCCGCCAGAAACCAGATTGCCCGGGCGGTGAGCATAACCGCCGTAAATGAACTATATGAAAAGAAGCTGAACCAGGAACTGGTGATGAAACACTATCTGGCTGAAAAAAATGCCCGTCTGGAAGAACGTGAAAATATCAGCCGCAACATTCACAACAGTGTCGGACACTCCATCACCGCCGCCATTATGGCACTGGACGCTGCCGATCTGCTGTTTGACGCCTCTCCCGACAAGGCAAGGGAAAAAATGAATCTGGCAGCAGAGAGAATCCGCGGCAGTCTGGCTTCTATCCGCCACGCTGTCCGGGTACTGGACAACGAAGCTCCTCTGGTTTCCATCTCTGATTTTACAGAACAGCTGCTGGCCGTAACTGACCATTTTTTAATGGATACCACAAGGCAGGTTCTCACGGATTTTTCCAATGTGTATCCCGGGCTTGAACTGCCCCACGAACACGCAGAGTTTCTAACCGGAGCCCTGGAAGAACTTTTATCCAACGGTGTGCGCCATGGTAATGCAGACCGCTTCACGGTACGGCTGACCGCCGACAGCAGCCACATTAAATTAACCGTCCTGGACAATGGCAGCAGTGATTTTTCTGAAGAAAACAGCCAGGAACGCATTCAACATGGTTTCGGATTGAAAAAACTAAGTTCCTATGCCACACGCTGCGGCGGCACTGCCCTGTTTACCGGACAGCAGGGTTTTCAGGCAGATATCACACTGCCCATTGCTGTAACCGCATCCGACTCAGTTTCTTAAAAAGGAGATTTTCATGGAACATTTACGTGTACTTTTAGTGGACGATGAGCCACTCTTATTAGAAAGTCTGGAAATTATCCTGACGATGAACCAGATGGAAATTGCCGGAATGGCCCACGATGGCTTTGAAGCACTGGAGCTGCTTTCCAGATATTTCTGCGACCTTGCCCTCGTGGATTTAAATATGAAAGGCATGGGTGGCATCGAACTGATTGCCCGCATGAAACAGGACTATCCAGATGTAAAAATTCTCGTACTTACTACTTTCTATGATGATAAAAACATTACCCAGGCCATTGCCAATGGCGCAGACGGCTACCTGTTAAAAGACAGCGGCAAAGATGCCATCCTTGGAGCCATTTCGCAGATTATCAGCGGCCGCAATGTCATTGACAACAAAGTCATGCAGCGTCTGGCTGCCATAATGAGTGGCAGTACCGTAACCGGCAGTTCCTCCGACAACCTCCTGCTGGCTGGTATGACAGAACGTGAAAAAGAAATCTGTTCCCTGCTGGCAGAAGGGCTGACAAATAAACAGATTGCAGAGACACTGTATATTTCTGAAGGAACGGTCAAAAATTATATTTCTTCGATTTATGACAAGACCGGAATTCATGACAGGGGAAAACTGATTGTGGCCATCAAAGGATAATGTGACCGTAGTCATATACACTTATGACTACGGTTATTTTTCATTTTTCCTCACTTCTGCTACAATACCATCATAGCAACACCGCTTCCTCTGCGCCGGGAATGCCGCAGGGAAGCAGAAAATTAAACTACTGCATTCCCGGAAATGGAGGAACATCATGCCTCAGAAATTATCTGCCATGAGGTACATAAAAAACAACAAAAGGCGGACTTCGGTACTGATTGTCAGTCTGTGTTTAAGCTTTGTACTGACCTACCTGACCCAGTTCTTATTATCCACCAACTCAGAAACATTCCGGACCCTGTTTGAATACTCTCCAAAAAAAATCCAGTTTGTCAGTCTGGCAGGAAGTTCTTATGGTCTGGATGTGGACAATTTGAGCACGGAAGAACTGATGCCGCTTTATCAGGCAAAAAGACTGGAGCTTATGGAGCACCTAAGAGAACAGGAAGGCGTAAAAAAGGTCTATTATGCCGAAGTACTTTACGGTTTTGTCCAGCCGCTGGTAGGAGGACTGAACTTTGAAATCCCATTAATCGCCAAAGAAGAACTTCCTGTTCTGTTAGATCACTTTGGTGCCACCCTGGTGGAAGGACGCCTGCCGGAGCAGCCGGGCGAACTGGTCTTAGACCGGGACACGGTCCGGAATAATGACCAGTATTCCTTAAACGGCAGCTTTTACACCGGCACCGATTTATTTCAGATTGTGGGAATTGTGGACTGCGACAGTTACTTTGGCTGCGGCATTCCACACCCGGAACTTCCACGAACAACCATGATAACCATTCTTTCCGAAGGTATTGACGATTTTGGCGCCATTCTTGCCGAATATGGAATCACTGTCCGGGAAAATTTTGATACCATCGTAGATTATCAGACCTGCCACCAGATTTATGAAACAGAGGTTCTTGGCTCCCTCCGGGATTCCACTACCTTTATTTATCTTGGTATCATCCTGCTGCTGTCTATTTCCCTGTTTATCGTCTATACCACCTATTTAAGGGACCGCCGGGACGAATGGTGTCTGTACTGCTCCATCGGTTATTCCAGGCAGACCATTTACTTTTCCATTCTGCGTGAGCTTTTGTTCACCTTTGTTACAGCATTGCTGCTGGGAACTGTTATTATCGGCATTTCCGAATTCCTGCTTTATCTCCTTATGATTGCACCGGCAGGCTTAAAATGCAGGTTCTTTTCCCCACAGGCTGTATTTGAAATTCTTTCTTCCTATGTGCTACTGTTTGGTCTGCTGCAGCTGCCGGTCCGGACGGCACTCTGGAAAATACGCACCATTGATGCCATAGAGGATGATTTATACTAAAACAAGACAGCTTACCCACTGAATCATATTAGAAAAAGGAGACTTCCCATGTTTGAAATAAAAAATATTACCATGATTTACGATATGGAAAAAGCAGAAAAAGTCTATGCCCTTGGCGGCTTTGACCTGACCCTGCCGGACAAAGGCCTGATTGGCATAATCGGACCTTCCGGCAGCGGCAAATCCACCCTGATGTACTGCCTTTCCACCTTAAAAAAGCCAACCGACGGCCAGATTTTATATAACGGAAAAAATCTGACTTCCTTAAAGGACAGCGAACGGGAAAACCTGCGCCGGAACGAGTTCGGCTTCGTTTTCCAGCGTCATTTCCTTGTTCCATACATGTCCGCTGTGGACAACGTGACGGTTGCTGCCGCAAAAAATGACAAAGAAACAACAGAGCAGGCAAAACGGCTTCTCTCCGGTTTCGGTCTTGGAGAAAAAGAATGGAACAAGAGACCTGCTAAGCTTTCCGGTGGTCAGCGCCAGCGTACTGCCATTGCCAGAGCCATGATAAACCAGCCAAAGGTTCTGTTTGCAGACGAACCGACGGCAGCCCTGGACCATGAAAATGCCTTTGCTGTTATGGAAATTTTAAAAGACTATGCAAAAAAACATCTGGTCCTTATCATCACCCATGACCGCTCCATTTTAAAGGACGCAGACCGTATTATCGAACTATGGGACGGCAACATTAGTGCCATCAAAGGCGGTGATACCGTATGAAACCTTTTTCCCCACTTTATTTCATCAAGGAAAACCTGGCCCGCTGTATCGCCCTTATGCTCATGATTTTCCTAAGTTATGGTGTTTATCTCGGCGGCTTATATGTCACCAATCCACTGGATAACTGGTCGCTGGCTTTTGAGTATAATGAATCCTTTTTAGTTGCAGGACCAGCCTCTTTTGACGAAAATTTCAGCCAGTACACTGCTTTCCGGCAGGAAATGGAACACCATCCGGATATTATTGTTTTAGAACAGGGTCCCGGCCAGAGTATAAACTGGACCACCATTATGGGCTTTGAAAGCGGGAGCTTTTCCCTGACTTTCCGTTCAGTAGAAGATTTCAAAACCTACTGTGAGTATTTCGATATTGACTGTGATTTCAGTAAATTAAGAAACGGCAGCCTGATTTTAAGTGACCGCTTTGCAAAAAACCTTTCCCTGGACTTAGGTGACATCGTGGATAAACACTATGCTGCCCAGGTTTATGATACCTTTACCTTGGACGCTCTCACTACGGAAGCTGGATATACCCAGTATTACATCTGCGAAGAATCTGTTGACTGTCCGAATCTGCTGCTTCTTGCCAATGGTATTGACAGCGAAGAATTTTTCCAGCTTGCCACCGCTGCCAGAGACCGGAATCTCGTTTCCCTTGGCAACAATGTCAAAGAAACCATTACCGACCAGTTCCGGTTCTTCCATATCATTTATACCTTTGTTGTCCTGCTGCTGTCCGTCATTCTGGCAGTTACCATTAACGCTGCCTTCGTTGGCATGTACCAGCGCAGAAATTTTGAATTTGCCGTCTATCGTGCCATCGGTATTTCGAAAAAAAGAATTATTGGCAAAATCTTCGGAGAACTTCTCTGGATGGACCTGATTACCCTTGCTGCCGGAGGAATTCTGTTTTTCCTGGGACTTTACCTCTTTAACCACTTGGTGCTGTACCCAGCAGGAAACTATCTGCAATATATCCATCCAACAGCAGTCATTGGACTGGTGCTTTGCAATGCAACGATGCTGGTTCCGCTGATTGTGACCAGATGCCGCCAGCTGCTGAAAGCAGATATTTGTGAATACTAGAGCGTGTTTTTCACAAGATTTTTGTCCTTTTGCAAATTTCCTATTGCTATTTTTGCATTAACGTGTTAAAGTAAGCATAACAAAAATTCAATTTCGTCACTTTTTATATTGCATATTTTCCTTTTTTTAGGTACACTATCAAACGGATTACATGTTATATGCAAAAAATCTAATAGAAAGCGAGCCAAAACTATATGAGAAAAGCATACAAGGATTTGACCAAAAATGAATTACTGACTGTAAAGGCTGCATTGGAAGAAGAATACAAGACCATGGAGGCAAAAGGCCTTAAGCTCAATATGGCCCGTGGTAAGCCGGGACTTTCCCAGCTTGCTCTTTCCATGCCGATGTTAGATGTTATCAACAGTTCTTCCGACATGAACACTGTACTTGGTAATGACACCCGTAACTATGGTGACCTGGACGGTATCGGCGAATGCCGCCGCCTGATGGCAAACATGATGTCTGTAAAGAAGGACAATGTGGTTGTCTGCGGTAATTCCAGTTTAAATATTATGTACGATACCGTATCCCGCTCCATGACAAAGGGCGTCAACGGCTCCACTCCTTGGTGTAAACTTGACAAGGTAAAATTCCTCTGCCCTGTTCCTGGTTATGACAGACACTTTAAGATTACCGAATATTTCGGCATTGAAATGATTAATATTCCAATGAACAGTGATGGTCCGGACATGGATCTGGTAGAACAGTATGTCAACAATGACCCTGCGGTAAAGGGTATCTGGTGTGTGCCTAAATATTCCAACCCGACAGGTATTTCCTACTCTGACGAAGTGATTAAGCGCTTTGCAAACTTAAAGCCTGCAGCAGAAGATTTCCGTATTTACTGGGATAATGCTTACTGCATCCATCATCTGTACGATGATATTCAGGATGAAATTTTAAATATTTTAGAAGAATGTGAAAAAGCTGGAAATCCGAACATGGTTTACATCTTTGCCTCCACTTCCAAAATCAGCTTCCCAGGCTCCGGTGTGTCTGCTATTGCATCTTCCCTGGAAAACATCGATTTTATTGAAAGCCAGATGACAATCCAGACCATTGGTCACGACAAGATTAACCAGTTAAGACATTCCAGATTCTTCAAGAACATTGATGGTTTAAAGGAACACATGAAGCTGCATGCTGACCTTCTCCGTCCAAAGTTTGAGGCAGTATTAAATACACTGGAAGAAGAGCTTTCCGGTCTGGAAATCGGCAGCTGGGTAAAACCTCGCGGCGGTTACTTCATTTCCTTTGATACCCTTCCAGGCTGTGCCGCTTCGGTTGTTGCAAAATGTAAGGCTCTCGGCGTGGTACTCACAGGTGCCGGTGCTACCTACCCTTATGGCAAAGACCCGGAAGACAAAAACATCCGTATTGCTCCTTCCTTCCCTACTCCGGAGGAAATGTTAGAGGCTTCCAAAGTATTTGTACTTTGCGTCAAGCTGGCAAGTGTAGAAAAGCTTCTGGCTGAAATGGCATAAACTATAGCCACACTACAGAAATTATTTCGCAAGGCAGTCACAATATCCGCAATTTTCTTTGTGACTGCCTTGCTTTTTTTCATATTAAATGGCATAATAAGGTTTGTGTCTTATTTTACATACGAAGGGAGTTATACTATGGATACCAAAAGAGACTCATTTTCCGGCAAGCTGGGCTTTGTCTTTGCTGCCGCCGGGTCTGCCGTGGGCCTCGGCAACCTCTGGAGATTTCCGTACCTGGCTGCAAAGTACGGTGGGGGAATTTTCATATTAATTTATTTACTGTTAGCCGTTACACTTGGTTTTACCCTGATGATTACCGAAATAGCTATCGGACGTAAAACCGGCTTAAGTGCCATTGGTGCCTTTCAGAAACTGGATAAACGTTTTGGCTTTGTTGGTAACCTTGCCTGCATTGTTCCATTTATTATTACACCATACTACTGCGTCATCGGCGGATGGGTAGTGAAATATCTGGTGACCTTTGCGACCGGTCAGGTAAGCAGTGCTGCTACAGAGACTTATTTCGGCAGTTTTATCACAAAGTCCGTAGAACCAATTATCTGGTTTGCCGTATTTATTTTTTTAACTGCACTGGTTGTAATTATTGGTGTGCAGAAGGGTATTGAAAAAGCCAGTTGTATTTTAATGCCGGTTCTGGTTATTTTAATTATTGCCATTGCCGGGTTCTGTATCACCAGACCGGGAGCCCTGGCAGGTGTAAAATATTACTTATTACCTGACTTAAATAACTTTTCTGCTACAACAATTCTGGCCGCCATGGGACAGTTGTTTTACTCGATGTCCCTTGCCATGGGTATTATGATTACCTATGGTTCTTATATGAAAAAAGACACAGACCTCCGGGGTTCTGTTCGCCAGATCGAATTATTTGATACTTTGATTGCCATTTTAGCAGGACTTATGATTGTTCCTTCTGTCTTTGTTTTCTCCGGCGGAAGCAAAGAGGCCTTAAACAAAGGACCATCCCTGATGTTCGAAACTCTGCCAAAGGTATTTGACAGCATGAAACTGGGCGGTTTTATCGGTGCTGCTTTCTTTATTTTAGTATTATTTGCAGCCCTGACTTCCTCCATTTCCTTATTGGAAACCAATGTCTCCATCCTTTGTGACAAGCTGCACTGGAATAGAAAAAAAGCTACCATTCTTGTAACCATTTATGTTTTAGTGGTTGGCAGTATTGTTTCCTTAGGCTTTGGTCCACTGAGCTTTATCCAGATTATCGGACTGGGATTATTGGATTTCTTTGATTTCTTAAGTAACAGTGTTCTTATGCCAATTGTTGCTTTACTAACCTGTATCAGCATCGGTTATTTCATCAAGCCACAGACGATTTGTGACGAAGTGGAGCTGAACAAACCATTTAAAGAAAAGAAATTCTACATCATTATGTTAAAATATGCTGCTCCAATCTGCCTTGTTCTGATTCTTATTTTTGCAGTTTCTGAGGCAATGGGCTGGATTAAAGTATGATTAATGAATTACAGGGAAACGCTTACCCAGCGTTTCCCTGTAATTCATCCAGTGTCATCAGATAAGCTGGAAAAAAATCTTTAAAAAACACATCAACCTCTTCTAATCCCATGTCATCAATTGCTTTCCGGGTCAGTTTTTTAGCATTTACAAATTCTGTATTTCCAGTTTTTTCTTCTTCAACACATTTAATCAATGCAGATATCTTGTCCGCTGCCTTAACAAGTTTCCAGATATATTCATCCTTCTCCCTGGCAAAAAACAAATCTTCATATTCTTTCCGGATATCCTCTGGCAGCATGTCAAGGAGCTGGACTGCTGCCAGATCTTCAATTTCCTTAAAAGTATCTCTCATTTCCACACTATAATATTTTATTGGTGTGGGCATGTCTCCAGTAATAATTTCTGTGGTGTCATGATAAATACCAAGCAGCGCTGCCTTATTGGAATCCAGTTCCCTGCCAAACCGCACCTTCCCAATTACTGCCAGAAGATGAGCCAGCATGGCAACCTCCAGAGAATGCTCACTGATATTCTCCTTTGTGGAGTTACGCATTAATGCCCAGCGGTCAATATATTTCATGCGGGACATCATGGCTCCAAAACTGTAAATTTTTTCTTCCATATCGGTTTCTCTTTCTTTTCCGGACTGTTATTTCAAATATTTTTTTACATATTGTCCGGTATAGGACTGTGGCATCTGCGCCACTTCCTCCGGCGTACCTTTGGCAATGACAGTACCACCACGGTCACCACCCTCCGGTCCAATATCAATCAGATAATCCGCCGTCTTAATGACATCCAGATTATGTTCAATCACAAGCACTGTATTTCCTCCATCTGCCAGCCGCTGGAGAATATCAATCAGTTTGCGCACATCTTCAAAATGCAGGCCCGTCGTCGGTTCGTCGAGAATGTAAATCGTCTTACCTGTGCTTCTTCTGGAAAGTTCTGTTGCCAGCTTGATACGCTGTGCCTCACCACCGGACAGGGAAGTGGACGGATGTCCCAGTTTTAAATAGGACAAACCTACATCATTTAAGGTTTCAATTTTTCTCCGGATGGCCGGTACATTTTCGAAGAAGTGCACTGCCTCCTCGACCGTCATATCCAGTACATCAAAAATAGACTTTCCCTTGTATTTTACTTCCAGTGTTTCCCGGTTATAACGCTTACCGCCACATACTTCACACGGAACATAAACATCTGGAAGGAAATTCATTTCAATCTTGATAATACCGTCACCACTACATGCCTCACATCGTCCACCTTTTACGTTAAAACTGAAACGGCCTTTGCTATAGCCCTTCATCTTGGCATCCGAAGTGGATGCAAACAGATCACGGATCAAATCAAACACACCGGTGTAGGTCGCCGGATTGGACCGTGGCGTCCTGCCAATCGGAGACTGGTCAATATCAATTACCTTATCCAACTGCTCGATACCTGACATTTCCTTATACTTACCAGGAATGGTTCTGGCACGGTTCAACTTTTTTGCCAGTGTTTTATAAACAATTTCATTCACCAGGGAGCTCTTACCGGAACCGGAAACACCGGTTACACAGCAGAATACCCCTAAAGGAATATCCACATTTATCTTTTTTAAATTATTTTCCGCTGCACCCTTTACTTTCAGCCAGCCTGTTGGTTTTCGACGGACAGAAGGCACCGGAATAAATTTTTTACCACTGAGATACTGTCCTGTGAGAGAATCTGGACATGCCATAATTTCTGCCGGAGTACCTGCTGCCACAACCTCCCCGCCATGAGCGCCAGCCCCCGGTCCAATATCCACCAGATAATCTGCTGCCAGCATAGTATCTTCATCATGCTCCACAACAATCAGTGTATTACCCAGGTCACGAAGATGTTTTAAGGCTCCTAACAGCTTGTCATTATCCCGCTGATGCAGACCAATACTAGGCTCGTCCAGAATATAAGCAACTCCCACCAGACCAGAACCAATCTGGGTGGCCAGACGAATACGCTGTGCTTCACCGCCGGACAAGGAACCTGCCGCTCTGGACAGGGTCAGATAATCCAGACCAACGTCAATCAGGAATTTTGTCCTCGCTTTGATTTCCTTTAAAATCATGTCACCAATCTGTTCCTGCATGTCAGTCAGTTCCAGATGACTCATAAACTCATATAAATCACGAACCGGGAAATCCGTTACCTCGGAAATATTCTTTCCTCCCACGGTAACCCCAAGCACCTCCCGTCGCAGACGTCTGCCGCCACAAAGAGTACACGGTGTAGAAATCATGAAGCTTTCATACTCCTGCTTGCTTGTATCAGAATAAGTTTCCCGGTATTTACGCTCTACATTCCGTTTCAGACCCTCGAATGCCACATCATACACACCAGTACCACGCTGTCCGGTATAGTGTACTTTCACTGATACTCCATCCGTGCCATGAATGAGCATATGCCGGATATCCTCCGGCAACTCGCAGTACGGAGTATCCAGACTGAACTTGTAATGCTCTGCCAGGGCCGTCAAAAGAGAACCGGAAAAGCTGGATGGATCACTGGAAGACTGCCATCCCATAACCGCAATTGCTCCCTGACTGAGACTTAAAGAAGTATCCGGAATCATCAGCTCCTCCGCAAACTCCATCTTGATACCAATACCATGACAGTCCGGACAGGCACCAAACGGATTGTTAAAGGAAAAGGCTCTCGGCTCCAGTTCCTCGATGCTGATACCACAATCCGGGCAGGCAAAATTCTGACTCATGGTTATTTCCTCTGCCGGAGTGGTTTCGTCCCCGATATACTCCACAATCACAAGACCGTCTGCCAAATTCAGTACCGTATCAATGGAATCCGACAGACGCTGCTCCATACCGGCACGCACCATCAAACGGTCTACCACAATTTCAATATTATGCTTATTGTTTTTTTCTAATTTAATTTCCTCCGTCAGCTCGTATAAATTTCCATCCACACGAACACGGACATAACCTGCCTTTTTCGCCTGTTCAAAGACTTTGACATGCTCACCCTTACGGCCCCGGACTACCGGTGCCAGAAGCTGGAACTTCGTACGCTCCGGACGCTTCATGATTTCATCCACCATCTGGTCCACAGTCTGCTTTTTGATTTCACGACCACATTTCGGACAATGGGGAATACCAATACGGGCATATAACAAACGGAAATAGTCGTAAATCTCCGTTACTGTACCTACCGTGGAACGCGGATTCCGGTTGGTCGATTTCTGGTCAATGGAAATAGCTGGTGAAAGCCCCTCAATACTCTCCACATTTGGCTTTTCCATCTGACCTAAGAACTGTCTTGCGTAAGAAGACAGGGACTCCATATAACGGCGCTGTCCTTCTGCATAAATTGTATCAAATGCCAAAGAGGACTTACCGGAACCGGAAAGTCCGGTAAGAACAACAAACTGGTCCCTGGGAATGTCTATACTGATTCCCTTTAAATTGTGCTCCTTGGCACCTCTGATTTTAATTAAATTTTTCTTTTCTGACATGATCCTAACCTCAAATTTTGGAATTTCACATTTTCTTCGCTCTACTCCAGATTCAGCAGTTCCCGCTTCAGTTCCACAATACGGTCACGCAGTTCTGCCGCTTTCTCAAAATTCAAATCCGCAGCAGCCGTATGCATATCTTTGGTCATCTTCTTAATCACAGCCTCCAGCTCCTTCTTGGACATAGATTCTGCATCCTTGTCAATACGGTAATTCTGATTTTCCGCTTTCTTCGAAATACTGATTAAATCACGGACTGCCTTTTTAATCGTAGTCGGAGTAATACCATGTTCTTCGTTATAGCGGTTCTGGATTTCCCGGCGGCGGTTTGTTTCCGTAATTGCTTTATGCATAGAATCTGTCATATTGTCGGCATACATAATGACATGACCGTTCTCGTTCCGTGCTGCACGTCCGATAGTCTGAATCAGCGACGTTTCCGAACGAAGGAAGCCTTCCTTATCCGCATCCAGTATTGCCACCAGGCTGACCTCCGGAATATCCAGACCTTCCCTGAGCAGGTTAATGCCAACCAAAACATCAAACACATCCATTCGCATGTCACGGATAATCTCCGAACGCTCCAGCGTGTCAATATCGGAATGCAGATATTTCACACGGACACCTACCTCCCGCAGATAATCCGTTAAATCCTCTGCCATACGCTTGGTAAGCGTTGTCACCAGCACCTTGCCCTTCTGCTCCACTACTTTGCGGATTTCGCCCAGTAAATCATCAATCTGTCCTTCCGTTGGACGCACATCCACTTCCGGGTCCAGCAGACCAGTTGGCCGGATAATCTGCTCCGTACGCAGAAGTTCATGCTCACTTTCATACACGGATGGAGTTGCCGATACAAACATCATCTGGCTGATGTGGCTCTCAAATTCCTGAAAATTAAGCGGGCGGTTATCCTTCGCTGACGGCAGACGGAATCCATAGTCCACCAGCGTACTCTTTCTCGCCTGGTCTCCGGCATACATACCACGAATCTGCGGTATCGTAATATGGCTTTCATCCACAATAATCAGAAAATCCTCCGGAAAATAATCCAACAGCGTATTCGGCGGGTCTCCCGGCTTTAACCTCGACAAATGCATGGAATAGTTCTCAATACCGGAGCAAAAACCGGTCTCCCGCAGCATTTCCATATCAAAATTGGTCCGTTCGGAAATACGCTGGGCTTCTAACAGCTTATCCTCACTCTTAAAATATTTGACACGCTCATGCATTTCTGCTTCAATGTCTGCCAGGGCAGCGTTCATGGTTTCCGGCGCAACCACATAATGGGACGCCGGGAAGATCACCATATGCTCCAAAGAACACTTCACCTCGCCGGTCAATACATCGATTTCTGTAATGCGGTCTACCTCGTCACCGAAAAACTCCACACGGATTGCGGTATCTGCGCTGGAAATCGGAAAAATCTCCACCACATCGCCACGGACACGGAACGTACCACGCTTAAAATCCATATCGTTTCTCGTATACTGGATTTCCACCAGACGTTTTAATACCTCATCCCGCTCCTTAATCATGCCGGGACGTAAGGAAACCGTCATACTCTGGTAATCAATCGGACTACCCAGACCATAAATACAGGATACACTGGCAACAATAATGACATCCTGCCGTTCGGTCAGAGCTGCAGTAGCCGAATGCCGGAGCTTGTCAATTTCATCATTGATAGCAGAATCCTTTTCTATATAAGTATCCGTGGACGGCACATAAGCTTCCGGCTGGTAATAGTCATAATAACTGACAAAATACTCCACTGCGTTCTCAGGGAAGAATTCTTTGAATTCACCGTACAACTGGGCCGCCAGAGTCTTATTGTGTGCTATTACCAAAGTAGGCTTGTTTAGTTTCGCTATGACATTTGCCATAGTGAAGGTCTTACCGGAACCGGTAACACCAAGCAGCGTCTGAAACATATTGCCTTCTTCGAAACCCTGGACTAACTCATCAATAGCCTGCGGCTGGTCGCCCGTAG
Organism: Lachnospiraceae bacterium; assembly: GCA_017938285.1. Classification (GTDB taxonomy): domain Bacteria; phylum Bacillota; class Clostridia; order Lachnospirales; family Lachnospiraceae; genus SIG299. Next base: position 28,576 of record JAGBBW010000068.1, on the reverse strand, counting down.
GGGCGTATTCACTATGAAGTTTAAACATTGTTTGTATATCCTGCACCAAAAGCACCTCCGAATGCTGTCACTAACAAATTCCGGTCACCTAAACGCTTTTTCTGACACCAGGAACCATAAAAATTACTTGTGGAAATAGTATCACCAAAAAGCTGTAACTTCATCGAAATTTGAACCATTATTATCATAACACATAACGCCAAAAATGTACAGAACAAAAGTTCGGTTTTGCTGATTTTCTTTTTCTGAATAAAATAGGACAGAAGCAAACCCCTCTCTTCCTTCGCCTGCTTCTGTCCTCATTTTCCCTGTCTGCTAGTGTACTGACCGTTTGTAATTTATGGTAAAAGCACTGCCTATTTAGCCATCTGCTGCGTTGGTGTCAGTCAACGTAGCCACCGCTACGTCTCCTTCCACCGCCTTACAGAGTGACCAAATATTCAGCACTTTTACCATAATTAACAGACGGTCAGCACACTAGTCTATTTTCTGAAGAACGTTCTGAAATACCTCATAATTTGTCCGGTCTCTTTCCGAACAGTATACCGCAAATTCAACTGTTTCAAAAACACCGGCATATTCTTTCATCAGCTGTTTATAGCATTCTGCCACCACTTCCGGCGGATTCTGAAAGGCTCCACACCCGAAAGCTCCTAATATTACCACCTCGTTTCCATTTTCCCTGGCAATATCTAAAATTCTTCTTCCTCTCTTCAGATGCAGTTCCAGCAGCTCTTTCCTGCTTACTACAGCCTTTTTGTTTCCTGCAGCAGGATTCATTGCGTTGCTTGGCCTTTCCCGCAGATTCGGTGCTGCAGCCGTGATTACATCCACCTTATACCACTCTTTCTCTGGAAGCAGTTCCGGCACAGCAGCATCCGATTTAAACACGACAACTTCCGGAGTATAAATACAGTCATCATTATAAACCGGGTTGTTCAGGGCACGATGTGGTTTATAAAAATCATTCCAGCATGATGATGTATTCAGGTTAAAATAGAGTGTACTACAACGGCACAGACATTCTTCCTGTGCCGAGGAACCTCTTGTTACACCACCTCCCGGATTCGTTGCAGACGCAAAATTATGTACGCACACTTTTTTACCCTTATACTCTTTTGCCGCTTCAAGACTGCGCTTTCCAGAAACCTTTATTTCCGTTGTCACATAACTTTGTCCCGTTGTTTCCCTGACTTTTTCCTGTTCTTTATAAATTTTCTGATTACTTAACGAATTTTGAATTGCCGCCTTTAACAGCTCATTTGTACAGCACTTCTTCTCTGTATCTTCAAATATTTCTACATTACTGGTTCTTCTGTCTTTCCACATACTGTTCCTCCTGGTTATCTACTCCTTTGTCCAGTACGGCTTCTGGTCCTTATGGCTATACGACTTCATTTTTTCCTTATAGGAAGACAGCCTCGCCGTATACTCTGACTTTTGCGCCGCACTCAGTTCTCCTGTCCCTGCCAGCTGTTCCAGCCGCATTTCAAATTCCCGCAGCCCTTCCTGGGCTGCATCTTTATAATTATTCTGCATATTCATATTAATCTCTGCAATAATGCGGTCTAATTCTTTTGTAGCTTTCACGTTCTTAAAGAATCCAAACATTACGTTTTTCTGCCTCCCTTATGCCCTTTTCATCGCAAGCTTATGCATTTCCTCTGTTGCAAAGGAAATCTTTGTAATTGCATCCCGCTTCATCAGATAGCACCAGAAACTGTCCTCCGGAATGGAAATATCCACACAGTCTCCCCTGCCCAGATAATCATACTCAATATGCATACTTTCCAGACTTTTGGCACTGCGCTTCAGCACATAAGGCTCACCATAATAATTACACTCCACTCTGGTTTCCTCTGGCGTCTGAATTAGTTTTCCCATCCCCTGCTTATAAAACTTCCAGGAACCCGGCAGTGTTTCCACCCGGACCTCATCTTCAAAATAGTACGTACCATTCTCGATTTCCTCCCTGACACAGGCACGTTCCCAGTTACTCCAGTCCGGAATATGCGGAAACTCTGTTTCTCCTTCCAGTGCATGCAGCTGACCGTACTCATCCATTTCCCAGGTCTTTTTACAGCAGTTGCACCAGAGTCTGGTCCCTTCGGAATCCGTCTGGTGTTCTTCCCTGCAGGACGGACACTTATACAATAAAGCATGAAGCCCTTTTGCCCGCTGCGGATGGTCTATTTTTACCTGTTTTTCCTTCTGCCATGCAAAATCGTCATACTGGAAATGCTCCACAATACAGTCATTGATTTCCTTCGCCGATAACGACTTTGTTTCTTCTGCCGTGATAATCTGCTTCATTTCCGCTTCCACAAAAGTCTTTTTATTAATTTTATTCCATTGCGGACAGGTTACAAAATTTCCGTGAATACGCAGCACCACCACCGGCACACCCAGCAGTTTTACCATCTTCCCCAGCGACTGTGGCAGATAAGAGGTACAGCCATCCAGGGAATATCTCGCCTCCGGAAAGAGGACGAACGGATTCTTTAACTCTTCCACGCAGTATTTCATATTACGGATTAAATGAATATCTGTAATAAATTTTCTGGTTCCCAGTACCCCAAGGGAACGCATCAACGGTTCCGTATAAGTATGAAATCCCTCCAGCGTCATGACATTATTCACTTTATGAGGATGGGTAGCCTTTAACATCAGGTTAAAATCCACCATGGAGGAATGAGTCACCAGCATAAGATATGGCTTGTCCTCTATCCCTTCCATATTTGTCTTTGTCAGCACAGCTTTCCTTTTCTTCAGGTCCGGAAAGCTGATAATCCCTTTTGCCACACTCAATAAAAAGCATGGAGAAACCGGCTTTTTCTCGAAATTAAACTGTCTGATTCTGTTTTTATCCGATAATTTTTTCGTTCCCATAAGTTCTCCCATCTGTGAAGAATTCCATTCTGGGAAAGCACCGCTTCCCTTTGTGTCTTCCCACACCATCTGAGACTATTTTACCATACTATTGGCTGCTTTTCTATCTTTTTGTTCTAAATGGTGCCACAGGCAGTCCGTTGGCTCCAAATAAAACTACTTCCCCATAACCAGTCCACATATAACGTGCTGCTTCCGGCAAAGAAACTTCCCTGCTGTACAACTCTATCCGGTTTCCTTTTATTCTGGCTGCCGCCTCCTTATACACACCATCTGCTCCGGCCAGTTCAAATCCTTTTATCGTGTCACCTTTTACAAGAAATCCCTGTTCTGCGTGTTCAAACTGAAGCGTCAGAACCGCTCCTTCTACCGTATGTCCCTGATAAACCGGTCCATACACTTCATCCGCAGAATATTTTCCATACACATGATACAGCGCCTGCATAGCCAGCCTGCCTGCCACTTCCGTTTTATGTACCGGATGAATATTGTTATACTCACCGCAATCCAGTGCCACCGCAATACCGCTCACCATTCCTTCTTCATGCAACCGCATCTGGGCTTCCCGGATGTAGCACCATTTATCACTTTCCGGCTCATGCGCATACTGATGTACCGGAAGCTGCACACAAAGAAACGGAAGAGTCTCCTCTTTAAACTCCCGGCGCCAGGCTGCAATCAGGCTCCGGAACAAATGATAATAACTGTGTGGTCTATGGTCGTCACTTTCTCCCTGATAATAAATTACACCACCTAACGTATAAGGCACCACACGTTTTAACATACACTCATATAATCCCGCCGGCCGGTATTCGTGCTTTGGTCCCATTGGTCCGGGCCATTTGGAAACCCCTACTGCTGCCTGTGCTTCCTCCCAGTCTGCTCCCGGATGTTCCTTATAGTAAGCATCCATGCGCGGCTGCCAGTCTGCCTGCCAGACAAGATATTCTTTCCGCTCTTTTTCATAGCTTTCCGCCTCCAGACCTTCCAGAAGTTCTGCGTATTCTTCCCAGTAAATTTTTGTATCCTCGTACTGACAGATGCTTTCCCTGTCCTGCCATGCAGCGGCAGATGTGCCGCCCCAGTTACAACCAATCACACCTACCGTCACACCAAGTTCTTCTGAAATTTTTCTGGCAAAATAATATCCTACCGCAGACCAGCTTCCCAATTCCTCATCCTTGGGCAGCATCCAGTGATTTGCCTGTTCCACCCGGTAAAAATAGTCATCCTGAAATGGAACCTGTTTTACCTGGTAAAAACGAACCTGGGAAATTTCAGCCTCTTCCATAGCCTTCTTGCCGTCTGCATCTGCCTGAAGGGCAAATTCCATATTGGACTGCCCTCCGGCCAGCCATACTTCTCCAATCATCACATCTTCCAACCGCTGGTATACGGTTCCTTCCGAAGAAATTTCCATCACATATGGTCCGCCCGCCTCCATGGAAGGAAGCTCTGCGGACCACTCATTTCCCACGGTTACCCCAACTGCCGTTGCCCCATTTATGGATACTTCCACTCTGGTTCCATGGGGAGCCGTTCCCCATACACGGATTTTTTTGTTTCTCTGTAATACACAATGACTGGAAAATACAGCTGCACAATTAATTACTTTCATACGGTACCTTTCCCTGCCGGACGGCAGACTTTTTATTATGTTTATCATATCCTTTTCCCAGCAAAAAAACAACAAAGGAATCACATCCATTACTGCATTCATTATTCTACTTTTTCCTGTTATGCTCCATGTTTTTGTTTCAATGCCTCCACATTTTCCTCCACCTGCTTTTTATGCAGCGGATACCAGAACCACAAAATCAGTGCCAGCAGTAAAAAGCCTGCCGCCGGAACAAGTGTGGAGATATTAAAAATTCCTGTTGTTACTTCCGGATCAAATGCGGTTGTTTCATTATAACCAATCAGGGACAAAAGCCCACCGGAAACACCCGCTGCTGCCGCCTGTCCAAGTTTTCGTGCAAAGGAATACAGGGCATACACCGATCCATCCTCCCGGACTCCGTTTCTCAACTCAGAATAATCAATTACGTCTGTAATGAGAGACCAGTTTACCATGGAAAATATACCAAGCCCCAGCCAGCAGAGAGTCAGCAGGGCAACATAAACCCAGACACTCTCCGGACGGAGCAGAAAAAGACCGAAACAAACTACTGCTGCCAGAAGATTTGACACAACACTGACTTCTGCTTTTCCAAACCGTCTGGAAACCGGTTTGGCAAGTGCTGCGGCAAGAAACATGGCGGCTACCATCGTCAGGGTCGATGCCGACTGCGCCGCTGTATTTCCATAAAAATTCGGATAAACATAATTCGCCATGGACTGCATGGTTAATTGTGCCAGCAGCATAACAATGGAAGCTGCTATAATGGAAATCAGAGCCCGGTTACCTGCTGCGTTTTTCAACATGGTAAAAACACTGTTCGCATTTTTTTCCTTTCCACCATCTATACTTTCTGTTGTTTTCACTTCTTTTTCTTCAAAACGCACTCTCTCTGTCACCAGAAAATAACAAAGCAGATAACAGCCAACGGCAAGCGCTGAGAATACCCCGGCAATTACCATAAAACGCTCTCCGTTCATAACTGTATTTCCATTGACATCCAGCTTATAGGCAGCCATAGGAACCCCGGCACCAATAATCAGACCCGCCAAAGTACCGCCGATGCTGCGGAAGGTAGACAACGACTGTCTGTCTTCCGGCTCCACAGATATTGCAGAAGCCATGGAACCATACGGAATATTAATTGAGGTATAGAAAATAGAACCCCACAAAATATAGGTCACAAATAGCCAGCCAATTTTAAATACCGTTGACATTCCTGCAAAACTGCTCTGATAAATCAGAAACGATGCAATTGCTACCGGACCACACATTCTAAGAATCCATGGTTTGAATTTTCCTGCTGCTGTTATCCGGCTTCTGTCACAGATACGTCCCATGGCCACATCCGTAAAGGCATCCACAAAACGTGCAATCATCATGATTATCCCTACCACACCGGCAGAAATCCCCATAACATCCGTATAAAATTTCAATAAAAAGCTGGAGGATAAAATAAATGTGAAATCATTTCCGAAATCACCAAACAGATACCCCAGTTTATCGCGCATGCCGAATGGCCGCACGCCTGCCTTTCTGATTTTTTTCATTGTTTCCGTCCTCGTTTCCTTATTTTTCCCCTCGTCCACTTTATATATCGGTCATTTTTTTCATTTTTATATTTATACACTTTTTATAAACAGATTATTGAACTATTTTCTATTTCTGAATATAATAAAGGTGCAGAAAGCAGACACCTGGGTGTTACTTTTATTGTAAACAATACTGCAGTTATTATACACATAAGAAACCTTTTCATACCTTTACCAATCCGGCCGGATACAGTATCCATCACTTTGATACGATATATTCGCAAACTATTCCAAAGATTTATGATAACAACCGTTAATTATGGACACTATATATGGAAGAATAAAAAACAGGAGGTTTTTCATGAGACAAGTTATTAATTTGAATTCCAAATGGGCATTTACCAAAAACACAGATAGCATACCTGTCACTCTGCCGAACAAGTGGGATTTTGTCAATCTTCCCCACAGCTGGAATGCAATTGATGGTCAGGACGGTGACGCAGATTACTACCGTGGTGTCTGCTATTATGCAAAGAAGCTGTTAAAAAGCGACCTTCCAAAGGCAGACCAGTATTATCTGGAATTCCATGGTACGAACTCTTCGGCTGATGTTTATGTCAATGGCAGACAGGCAGGACACCATGATGGTGGTTACTCTACCTGGAGGGTTAATATAACTGACACACTGGAAAACGAAAACCTCATCGTTGTTGCTGTTGATAACCGGGCAAACCAGACTGTTTACCCACAAAATGCGGACTTCACCTTCTACGGCGGCATATACCGTGATGTCAATCTTATTGCTGTCAGCAGTTCCCATTTTGATCTGGATTACTTTGGTGGTCCAGGTATTGCTGTTACCCCCGTGGTTCAGGGTGAGCATGCCAAAGTCACCGTGGAAACCTATCTTACCAATGCAAAGGAGGACCAGAAACTGGTTTACCGGTTAAAAACAGCCTGCGGCCGTACCATTGCAGAAACTACCGTTGCCGCATCGGAAACAAAAGTTACCCTCCCTATAGAAAAGGTACATTTATGGCATGGCCGCAGAGACCCTTACCTGTATACTGCAGAGGTTTCCCTTCTTTCCGGTGATGAGGTTATCGATGCTGTCCGTACACGTTTCGGATGCCGCACTTTCCAAATCGACCCACAGGATGGTTTTATATTAAACGGTGAAAGCTACCCGCTCCGTGGCGTTTCCCGTCATCAGGACAGATGGAGTTATGGTAATGCTCTGCTTCCGGAACATCATAAGGAAGACATGGAATTCATCCATGAAATGGGTGCAACCACCATCCGTCTTGCCCATTATCAGCATGACCAGTATTTCTACGATTTATGTGATAAATACGGCATGGTAGTTTGGGCAGAAATTCCTTACATTTCCACCCACATGCCGGGCGGCCGTGAGAACACCATCTCCCAGATGAAGGAACTGATTACCCAGAACTATAACCATCCTTCCATCGTTGTCTGGGGCTTGTCCAACGAAATTACCATGGGCGGTGCTTCCGACCCTGACTTACTGGAAAACCACCGTATTTTAAATGATTTATGCCACGAAATGGACAAGACCCGGCTTACTACCATGGCCTGTGTTTCCATGTGTGACATGGACGAAGCCTATGTTCACATTCCGGATACCGTATCCTATAATCACTATTTCGGCTGGTACGGCGGTGACACCTCTATGAACGGTCCATGGTTTGACCGGTTCCACGCAAAGTATCCAAACCAGCCAATCGGTTGTTCAGAATACGGCTGCGAAGCACTCAACTGGCACACCTCCAATCCGGAACAGGGGGACTACACGGAAGAATACCAGGCGTATTACCACGAAGAATTAATCAAGCAGCTCTTCACCAGAAAGTATCTGTGGGCAACCCATGTCTGGAATATGTTTGACTTCGGTGCTGACGCCAGAAATGAAGGTGGTGAAAACGGACAGAATCACAAAGGTCTGATGACCTTTGACCGTAAGTACAAAAAGGATTCCTTCTACGCTTACAAGGCATGGCTGAGAGACCCGGCAGAAGCTCCTTTCGTACACCTCTGCGGCAAGCGGTATGTTGACCGCGTTGAGGACGTTACCAGGGTAACTGTTTACTCCAACTTACCCGAAGTAGAGCTCTTTGCCAACGGCAGAAGTCTTGGAAAACAAACCAGCGAGTTACACTTCTTCTACTTCGATGTACCAAACGAAGGCAGAACGGAATTAGTCGCTGCAGCAGGGGAATGCCGGGATTCCAGTGTTATCCAGAAAACAGATACTTTCAACGAAGCATACCGGCTTGTTGAAAAAGGTGCCGTACTGAACTGGTTCGATATCACCGCTCCGGAAGGTTATTTCTCCTTAAATGACAAAATATCCGAAGTCATGAAGAGCGACACCTGCCGCCAGCTGTTCCTGAGTCTGTTTACCAATCTTCAGGGTGGTCTGATGGGCGGTGACAGAAATCCTGCCGAGCTGATGAGCAGCGAAGGAATGATGCAGATGATGGGAAGCTTTACCATCCTGCGTTTCATCAGTCTCATGGGGGCTGCCGGTGTTAAACTGACCAAAGATCAGTTGCTGGAACTGAATGCCCAGTTGAACAAAATAAAAAAATAACCTTTGATTTCGTATAGTTATCACAACCGAAAGACAGGAGAACAAAATGTTCTCCTGTCTTTCGGCTTTCTGCTGTTACTTTCCAATCTGATTATAGTATGCTTCCAGCTCCGGCCGGCAGTTCATAAAGATTTTTCCCAGTTCCGGGTCAAAATGACTGCCCAGGGATTCTTCAATAATCCGGAATGCTTCATCATAACTATACTCATCCTTATAGCATCGTTTGCTGACCAGCGCATCAAATACATCTGCCAGTGCCATAATTCTTGCTTCCAGCGGAATTTTTTCCCCGGCCAGTCCTTCCGGATAGCCCTTTCCATTCCACTTTTCATGATGATAGTGGGCCATATTTTTTGTCACTTCCATAAATCCGGCATCATCCACACCATTCAGTGCTTTCTCCACAATCTGAGCTCCTACAGCAGCATGTACCTTCATTAAATTGTATTCTTCCTCTGTAAAACGGCCCGGCTTTCTTAAAATCTGGTCTTCCACTGCTATTTTACCAAGATCATGCATTGGCGCTGCCTTGATGACGTTTTCACAGTACCGTTTCGTCATGTGAAACTCCGCACTCTCTTTGGACAACTGCTCCATGAATATCCGGACTGCCTCGCTGGTCCGCTTGACATGTCCTCCGGTACTGTTATCCCGGCTTTCCACGATATCTGAAATACCAATAATAATCTGGTCCTGCATTTCCTGGATATGCTCCAGCTTGGCCGCTACTTCACCCTCCAGCTGGGTATTATAATTGGAAATCAGACTCAGGTACTTCTGCTGGTTTGTATCATCAAACAGTTCCACCAGATAACCGGACTTCCTGCCAAACAAACCGTTATTAATCGGCCGCCAGGTGCATTTCAAATCCCTGCCTTTGGACTTTATGTACAACGGCTCCCGGATTCCTGTAATGGTACAGGAGGTCAGCCAGGCAACCGCTTTTTCAATTGTCTTATTTCCCTTTGCATCAATCTGCCTGTCTACTTTTACGTGGGTAATATCAGGAAAATATTTTTTTAACATCGGACTGCAGCCAAGATAATTCAGTTTCAGGTCAAAAATCATATAAGCATAATCTTCCTGTCCATTGATGGAACCGGCAATACTCTCCGATACATCGTACTTTCCAATACGGTAAATCAGCACCAGCAGAATAAACTCATCCAGTATGTAGGCAAGGCAGACCCAGTCCACGGTATGGTTTGCCAGCTTTTCAAACGCATAAATAATGACTGTCACCAGTTCCAGACCGGTCAGCATCCAGAGATTTTTATACGATATATTTTTTCTGCTGCGGAACGCATGCAGCAGCACTCCCACTGCCGCCAGTGCATAGAATACCACAGAAATTTCATATAAAAAACGCAGCGGTCCCGACTGGGTATACAATATGGTAATACCATCTTTCTGCTGTAACTCCATTCCTGCATAATACAGCCTGCTACCATCCAGTGTAATCCAGACAAGGAAAAACACCACTGTATTGTATGTAAACATCAGCAGGCTCAGCCACCGTTTCAGCGGAAGCTGACATAATTCAGAAATACATAAAAGAAAACAATATGGAAGAAAACATGCTCCCATATAAGTCAGTATATTACCCAGTAACGCCACGGGCAAAGTTCCCGCATTTGCTATGGTAATATAGCCAAAACAGGAAATGCTGATTAACATAAAAAAGGTAACATAATAAAAACATCTCTGCTGTTTTACAACAACAGACAACAGAACAATATTAAGCACCGACAATACAAACATGATAAAATATACAATATTAGCCATAGTATCACCCCAAAATTTTATCTGTAACCAACTGTTCTCCAGCCTGTACCGTATATTTACTTCTTATTTTTATTGTACCCTATTTCCCAGAATCATACAAGGTAATTTGACATTATTTTTGATAAATATTACATTTCGGGAGTTGAATCTCTGCAACTCCCGAAATTCCAATGAACAACACTTTGTTCCACTTTATATGCCAGACACAATCCTCTCTATTCTTACGCCGTATATTTCTTTAATGTTGCACGAACCGCCCCGGTTCCTGCAGTCAGTTCACTAAAATACCGGCACACCAGTTCTGCCAGTCCTGCTTCATACAGGTTTACTCCAAAAATTCTGGCATTTTCCAGAACCGGCTTAAGTTTTGCTTCTACGTCAATAGTTTCGCCCAGTCTGATTTCTGCCACATACGGACCAACCGTATCAAGCAGTGGGTCCGGACTTAACTCAAACTGATTGCCATTGTCATCCACAGCCATTAAATATCGTAACCAGCCGGCAAACACCAGTGGAATCAGCTTTAAGTCAGCCACATTTTTATCCGAAGAATTCATATAATTTTTAATGGTTTCACCAAAGCGGATGGCAAGTTTCTGGGAAGTATCTGTAACAATTCTCTGTGGAGTATCCGGCATAAATGGATTAGGAATACGGACCTTCAATACCGTATCAATAAATTCCTTCGGATCAATCACGCCCGGATTTACCACTACCGGAAGTCCTTCCACATATCCAATCGTTTCCACCAGCTTTACCAGCTGCCCATCTTTCATTTCTTCCGAAATCTTTGTATAGCCAAGAAGACATCCGTAAACTGCCAGTGCTGTGTGGAGCGGATTTAAGCAGGTGCAGACCTTCATCTTCTCTACCTTGTCCACAGTTTCACGGTCCGTAAACATCAGACCGCCCTTTTCCAGCGCAGGTCTGCCGTTTGGGAACCAGTCCTCAATTACCAGATACTCACACTCTTCTGCATTTACAAACGGTGCAACGTAAGTGTTTTTAGAAGTAATGACAGGATCTAATCCTTCCATACCATCCTTCTTTAAAATTTCTTCCACGGAAGCGTCTGGTCTTGGTGTGATTTTATCAATCATGGACCAAGGGAAGGAAACCTTGTTTCTGTCATTGATATATCCTAAAAATCCTGCTTCCGCAGTACCATTCTCCGTCCACTTTTCTGCAAATGCCTTTACTGCTGCATAAAGCTTGTCACCGTTGTGGGAACAGTTGTCCATACTCACCATGGCAATTGGGTTTGCCCCATATAAATAACGGGTGTACAACAGGGAAGCCACTTTGCCGATATAGCTGGCTGGCTTTTCCGGACCTGCCGCAAAATCTGCCTCTACCGCTGGAAGCAGTTCTCCTTTGCCGTTTACCAGACTATAACCCTTTTCTGTAATGGTAAAAGAGGCCATCTGCAGCGAATCCTTTGTAAAAATCTCCTTTAAGCGGTCGTACTCTGCCTTGTCCATGGAATCCAGAATACAGGATTCTACCACACTGCCCACTACCGTTTTTTCGATAGTTCCGTCTGCCTTCAGGGTCACAAGAATGGTATAATCATCATGCGGACGGTTCATCTTCTGCACAATTTCATAGTCAAAACCTTCCGCCACAATCAATCCTCTGTCAAGTTCTCCGGAATTTAATAAATTCTGGACGACATTTGCCTGGAATGCCCGAAAAATATTTCCTGCGCCAAAGTGAATCCAGAATGGATTTTCCTTTGTTGCCTTAGTAACTGCTTCTCTATCAAACTTAGGAAGCACATAGCCGGCTGCTTCCCACTGCGCTTTATTTTCCAAGCCACTCTTACTCAAAATCATTCTGCCCATCCTCCTGCTTTCTTGTGGAACTCTTTTCAATTGCCTCCCAAAGACCATTCAGATAAGTTGCTCCAAGAGCTCTGTCATACAGACCATACCCCGGCATGGCAACTTCATCCCAGATCATACGTCCGTGGTCCGGACGGATCGGTCCGGTGAAACCGATGTCATAAAGTGCCTTCATAATTTCATACATGTCGAACGTACCATCTGCAGAAAGATGTGCAGCTTCCTCAAAATCGCTCGGACTGTTAAACTTTAAATTACGAACGTGTGCAAAATGGATTCTTCCTTTTAAAGAACGAATCATATCCGGCAGGTCATTCTCCAGGTTGGTACCATAGGAACCGGAACAGAAGGTAACCCCGTTGTGTGGGTTGTCCACCATCTGCACCATGCGGAGAATGTTCTTCTTGTTGATAATGATACGAGGAAGACCGAACACGCTCCATGCCGGATCATCCGGATGAATCGCCATATTGATGTCGTACTTGTCACAAACCGGCATAATCTTCTCTAAGAAATACTTTAAGTTTGCAAACAATTTTTCATCATCGATATCCTTATACATTTCAAATAACTCTTTTACTTTTGCCAGACGCTCCGGCTCCCAGCCCGGCATAACCGTACCGTTCATATCACCTGCAATGGATTCAAACATCTTCTCCGGGTTCAGGGCATCTACGGCTTTCTGGGTGTAGGCAAGTACCGTGGAACCGTCTGGTCTCATACGTGCCAGTTCAGTACGGGTCCAGTCAAATACCGGCATGAAATTATAACATACCAGATGAATATCTTCTTTCCCTAAATTCTCTAATGTCTCGATGTAATTTGCAATATACTGCTCTCGTTCCGGAGCACCGGTCTTTATCGCATCGTGAATATTTACACTTTCAATACCAGCTACACGAAGACCGGCAGCCTCAACCTCGTCTTTCATGGCGCGGATGCGTTCTCTGCTCCATACTTCGCCCGGGGCTGTATCATACAATGTGGTGATAACCCCATGCACACCGGGAATCTGCCGGATCTGCTTTAACGTTACTGTGTCGAATCTGGAACCATACCATCTCAATGTCATTTCCATAAGTAAATACCCTCGCTTTCGTCATTTTTAAGAGAAATCTCTATATAAAAATAGCTTACCATATTTTTGTCCCATTTATTCTTTTCCGCCTCTTGTATACATTGTAACCTTTTTCGAAAAAAATCCCATTGGCAGACTTGTTGTGGACATTGCAAAACTTGCGGTTTTGTGATATCATCAGGTTATCCCAGACAAGGAGGAGCTCTTTTGAAAAAATATCTGCGTACTGCTTTCAGTCCACGACAGTATATGCTGTCCAAAGACTTTGAAATTTATTATTACGAAGACTCACATATATCCCGCATGAAAAATCATACCCACGATTATTACGAATTTTACTTTTTTCTGGGTGGAACTGTTTCTATCGAAATCAACAATATCTCCTATGAATTAAATCCAGGGGATATGATTCTGATTCCCCCTTTTGTGAAACATCATGTTACCTTGAGAAAAGAAGAACTTCCTTATAAAAGAATTATTTTCTGGATTACCCAGGACTACTGCAGCCAGCTTATGAAATTCTCTGCTGATTATGGCTATCTTATCCAGCATGTTCAGGCAACCGGACAATATATTTACCATTATGACGTTATCTCCTTTAACACCATAAAAGCTAAGATTTTTCAAATACTGGAAGAAATTCATTTTGACCGTTTTGGCAAAGCAACAAAAATTTCCCTCTGCATCAGCGATTTGCTGCTGCATATCAACCGTACTATCTATGAGCAGGAGCATCCTGCCACCCCAAAGGAAGAACAGAGCCTGTACCAGAACCTGATTGCCTTCATCGAAAGACATCTGGAGGAGGATTTATCGCTGGAACGTCTCTCCAATGAATTTTTTGTCAGTAAATATCATGTTGCTCATATATTTAAGGAAAACCTGGGACTATCGGTACACCAGTATATTACAAAAAAACGCCTGGAACAATGTAAAGACTCTATTCTAAGCAATACGGATATTATGGAAGCTTCACTAAAATGCGGATTCCGTGATTATTCCAGTTTTTACCGGGCATTCAAAAAAGAGTATGGAATGTCTCCAAAAGAATATAAAGAATGGAATGCAAGAGGATAAGTTTTTCCTTTTCAAGAATGGAGGACTATTCCGAAATTCATAAAAAGCGGTATGCCCTTGTATATTTCAGCGAAGCATACCGCCTGACAAAATAACCTGTCTTATTGCCCATTAAACTTATCTATGGAATACAAACATACTCAGCCACTCTCTTCCTTCCACCTCCGGGTCAGAGAGTGCTTTATTTTTCATTCCCTCATAAAGGGAACAGGTCACAAAGCTGTTCAGTGCATTGGACAGGAAATTGTTCATCTGCCAGTGCAGGTGCTTTGGCACTGTTTTTTCCTGTTCTTCCCGGACCAGTTTCCATGCCTTTTGAAACAACGGTTTTACCATTGTATAAAACTCCAGTCCCAGGTCAAGAAGCTGATGCCGTTCACTCTCCATGACATAGTAATAATCCGGCATAAACTGTTCTCCCTCCATATGAAATAACTTTTTCTCTACTCCATAAGACACCAGCAGCTTTTGCTCTTTTTCCAGGTTCTCCCCTGTAATATCTCCACGCAGCACCTGTTTCTGAAGCTGGAACAATTCATCCGGAATTTCAAAAAACGGTGTACTATCCGTACCACTCCAATAGTGGAAAAATCCCTGGGCACTTACTGCGCACTTGTGTACCGGACCATCGTAGGAAACATATTCTGCCCAGTCCTCATCCCCTTCCTGAATCCTATCCGGTGTACCACCCTTAAATCCAAGCGCAATCCACTTTCCGCCTTTTGGACGCTGCGGCATTTCCTGGTAACATACGATTTTGCACTGCTCCACCCGAAAAGCGTCCAACGCAAACTCTGTTATCATATGAATATACACCCACAGCAGACGTTCCCAGGTAAAACCCGGAAGATTAAATTTTCCTGTGGAAAGCAGTTCTTTGTGTCCTTCCAGAAAGTTTATCAGCTTTTCATAATATTCCGGAAAACAGGCCGCATAAATTCCATGCAGAACCTTATGGTTGTTTCCCTGCAAAATCACAAAATCCGTCTGATATTTTCCACGGGAAACTTCTTTCATTAACTGGTTTTCCACAAGAACCGCCACTTCATCCTCAATATAAGCCGCAGAAACTCCCAGTTCCACACACAAATCTTTTACACTCACCGGCTCTTCATATGCCGTCAGCAGAATATTCTGGGCCAGCTTTCTCTTTGCACAGCTCACCGGCTCGTTATCTGCTCCTAAATTTCCCTGACAGGAAACAAATAAATATCCAGGGTTAAAACTTTTTTCACCATATTCTCTCATACCATCCATTCCTTCCTTAATAAACGTTCTTGCTTCGTGAAGCCACCATTTTATTGTTCCGGCACTCTGCCCAAGGAGTTCTCCTGTCTCCTCGCAGCTTTTTCCCTCAAAATAATGCAGCACTACCGCCCGGCGGTACTTCTCTGCCAGAAACGCCAGTTCTCTCCGCAGCAGGTTTTCCTGCTCTCTTTTCAAAGCCTCTGCTTCCACGTTATCGGAAGCCTCAAACAGCTCCGTTAAATAAGCAGTATCGCCATATTTCTTCCGGCGCAGCCGCTTAAAAAAGACATGGTTGGAAATACTCCAGACCAGCGCATTGAAATTCTCGATTTCCTTTCCGCTGCGGATAACTTTTAACACTTCCAGCGTAATATCGGAAGCCAAATCCTCCGCTTCATTGCGGTCATTTAATTTCTGATAGGCAAATCCAAGAATTTTTGCAAGATACTCGTTTTCCAGCAGAGTTACATAATCCGGTTTCATAACTGGTGGTTCCACTCCTTTTTATTTTCTTTACAACATGTTGTACATTTATTAAGTACCACGAAGTAAGAATGGGTTGGAAAATTTTTAATACAGATTTTCTGCTATGGCCGTCAGTATACGGTCCGTTTCTCTTAACAGTTCCTCATAATGTTCTTTTACATACAGGATATCCATTGCTTTGGCGGCTTTCTCCATACTTTCTGCCAGGCTTCCCAAAGTTTCGAATCCCATCGTTCTGGAAGTGCTCTTTAATGCATGTACTTCGATGGCATACCGGTTCCAGTCCTCTGCTTCATAAGACTGTACAATGACCTCTCTCCGCCCATTGCTTCCATAGTCTTTCAGACACTGCATATAAAACTCCTCACTTCCAGCGCAGTATTGCAGTGCTTTCTCCATATCCATGTCCTGTACTGCATTTTTTAAACGTACCAGTGGTTCCGGTGTTTTCTCCGCTGCATCTTCTTCCTTCTCCTGGACCTTTTCCGGAGCTTCTTTCCTATGCACCAGCTTTTCCTGCGGCAGATAGGTTCCTATCTTTTTCTCCAGTCTGATACCGTCAATCGGTTTTGACAGATAATCATCAAAGCCTTTTTCCAGATACATTTCTTTCATACCGGACAGAGCATTTGCTGTCAGCATAATCACCGGGGTATTTCTGTTTTTATTCTCCGGATGTTCTTTCAGCTTCTGCAGTGTGACAATGCCATCCATTTCCGGCATCATATGATCCATAAAAATAATATCATACTGGTTCCTGCACGCCAGTTCGATACACTTTTCACCACTTACGGCAGTATCAATTTTCATTTTCAGCTGCTTTAACAGATTGGTAAATACTTTCAAATTGACTTCTACATCATCCACTACCAGTATGGCCGCATCCGGTGCAGTGAAACAGGATTCATATTTTTGATCCACCCTGCCGGAACTGTAGGAATTTAAGTCAATTGTGCCAACCGGGCTGCTGTCCACACATTTCTGTGGAAGTACCACTGTGAAAACAGAACCTTTTCCATACTCGCTTTCTGCCGTAATTGTTCCGCCCATCAGGTCTGTCAGCATTTTGGTAATATAAAGCCCCAGCCCTGTTCCTTCGATATTCCGGTTTTTCCGCAGATCCAGCCGTTCAAATTTTGTAAACAGCCGCTCCATTTCTTCCCTGCTGATACCAATTCCCGTATCCCTGACTGCAATTTTCAGCAGTACCTGTTGTCCGGATACTTCTCCGGTTACATAACAGTCTACTTTCCCCTTTTCCGTATATTTCACGGCATTTGTCAGCAGATTTAACATCACCTGCCGGATACGGATTACATCACCATGCAGCAGATTTGGTATGCTTTCTTCACAGTGCAGCTGCATTTCCAGTCCCTTCTTTGCTGCTCTTTCCACAACCATATTGTAACAGTCCACCAGCAGCGAAGACAGTTCATAATTTACTTTTACAATTTCAATTTTTCCGGACTCAATTTTCGAAATGTCCAGAATATCATTGATCAGCGACAGCAGTGCCGAGGAAGAATTCTGCACCGAAGCAGCATATTCCAGTATCTGCTCCTGTTCCGCCTCCCGGAGTATCATTTCATTCATACCGATAATTGCGTTAATTGGTGTCCTGATTTCATGGGACATATTGGACAGAAAATCACTTTTGGCCTGATTTGCCTGTTTTAATTCCTCCATAATTTCCTCTTCTTTTGTCAGGTCATATACATAAATAATGATGCAGTACGGTTTTCCGCTTTTATCCCGGGCCGTTGTAAAACGAAGGCTGCAGCTCCTTCCATTGCTTCTGGCAGAAAGTTTCCTGTCTTCCAGAATTCCATTCACTACATTTTCAAAGCATTCTTCTGCGCCAGTTCTGTCAATTTCAAATAATTCTGAAAATCTCTGCCCTTTCGCCGGAGATAATCCAAAAAAATTCCGGGCAAACTCATTTGCCATATACAGTTTTCTGTCCATATCAAACACCAGAATACTGGCATTCATCTCCTGGTATACATAGGAACTTACATTCTGTGTTGTAATACTCAGTGCATTATTATGTACACAGTTATACCACAAAATCATATAGGACAGTGCCACCCCGTAACAGGAGGCAGGGAACGACGGCAGATGAAACAATGGCAGTATCGTATCCGGAATACAGGAAACCAACAGACACAAATGCGCCAGTATCAGTACCATGATTATTTTTCTATTCTGCTTTGTATTCCGGTTGCAGAGCCAGATCAGTGCCATGCCAAGAATAAGCACCAGTGCGACTCCGAGATATACCCTGTGGTAAATTGTCACATTTGATTTTATTATGTAGTATACCGTTCTGCCATCCACCTGAACAAATTCATGATTCTTCAGACCTGACATCAGAATTCCATCGGAGATTCCGAATAAAATAAACAGTACTGACAGGAGGTTTCTATACCGTGCCGGAAAATTAATCAAATGCATGAGCATAAGCAGCAGTGCCGATAGATATGCGGTAATCGAAAAAAGAGCAACTGCCCTTGGTACTGCAATTCCAACGGTACTGGAATACATTCCCATCAGACCAAAACCAGCACACCATAAAGCACCTGATATTCCCAATAGTAGCATGCTGGTCCGCAAAAATCCCATTTCTTTTTCCTGTACGTAAAAACTGATTCCCAATCCTGCAACTATTGTTCCTAATACGAGCAGACTGCTATTAATTAATTCTCCCATTCCAACCTCTCATTTCAAAAATACAGTATGAAACGCTTTCACCAGCGTTTCCCTAATTATTAAATATGCTGTGCAGAATTTCCTTAATGGCAAGCGGCATAAACGGCTTGCTGATATAATCCTCCACACCCAGTTCCGTTGCTTTCTGAATGGTTTCCAGATTTTTATCCCCGGTTAAAAATACAATCGGAATATCATATTTTTCCCGGATAAGTTCCAGTGTTTCAAAACCATCCATATCCGGCATCAGAATATCCAGCAGAATCAGATCAACCGGTTGTTTCTCCAGCAGTTCCAGCGCCTGTCTGCCGCCGGAAGCCCCTATTACTTTATATGCAGATTCATCCTTTATGATAAATTCAATCAGCCTGATATTCATTGCCGCATCATCAACAATAAGAATTGTTTTCTGCACCTGGTCATTTTCTTTCATACGGTATTCCGTATCTTCTTCCATCATCTGTAACATAATATCCGCAATTTCTGGGTCAAACTGGGTTCCCTTTCCTTTTTCAATTTCAGCCCGGACTGCCTGCTGCGGCAGTGCCCGGCGGTAGCTCCGGTTGCTCGCCATGGCATCATACGTATCTGCCACTCCGATAATTCTTGCAACCTCCGGAATATTTTCCCCCTGCAGACCGTTTGGATAGCCCTTTCCATCATAGCGTTCATGATGGAATTTTGCACCTGTTGCTATTATCCGGTCTTCATAAATATCCTTCAGAATATGATAACCTGTTACCGGATGCACTTTTATCTGCTCAAATTCTTCATCTGTCAGCTTCCCTGCCTTGTTAATCACACCCTCTGGTATACGGATTTTGCCCACATCATGCAGCAGTCCTGCATAATAAATCTTTTCCTGTTCTTCCGGTGTCTTGTTCATACGTTTTGCGATTTCCAGCGCATAATCCGCCACACGCAGGGAATGACCGTTGGTATACCTGTCCTTGGCATCAATGGTACGTATCAGGGCACGAATCATATTTTTGTTTGTCTGTTCAACTTTCTGGTTACTTTCCCTTTCCCTCTGCATGGACAGCTTAATTCTGCGGATAGTAAATACATAGAAAAAGATAATCAGGGCAGAAATTGTCCCACAGATCAGAATACTGCGCCACAGGACAACATTCACTTCTGAAAACAGTTTTGCTTTACTGACTACCATGACAACATACCAGTCATCCATTACAGAATCTGAAAACACGCTGTAGGTTTCCCCCTGCATATCCATCTCAAAGCAGTCGTTTTCTCCGGAATACACCTGTTCCAGCAGCCGGTTCATCTCTGCATTTTCCGCAATATAATTTTTTCCTTTTTCTTCCCTGTCATTGTGAGCTACTACAAGCCCCTGCTTATCTACAACAAATCCATACCCTCTGCCATTCAGACAGATTTTTTCTGTAATATTCTGGATTTCATCCAGTGTAATATCCAGTGAAATCACACTGTCCATATCTGAAAACTGTTTACTGATGGACATCATAATCGTACCTGTCTGCGCATCCAGATAAGGAGAAACCAGTGCTACTTCCCCCTGCGCTTTCTCTGCAGCCACATACCAGTCCCTTTCCTGCGGTACATATCCTTCTTCCGGCACCCAGCCTACCCCGTCTATGTATTCTCCACGAAATACACCATAAATACCGGTAAAGTTCTGATCGATTTCCTCTTTGTATTTTTCAGACTTATGTACCAGAAAATCATTAATCTCCTCTGTGGAAACTCCACGCTCCATCATATATTCCAGAGTTACTGCCGTTGTCTGCACAACATTCTTTCCAGTTGAAAGATACCCTTCCAGTTGTTCTGTCACCTGGGAAAGACTGCTGACTCCGATATCTTCCATATTCGCTGCTGCATAGGAATAAAATGCTGAATAATTATATACCACCATAATAATCAGCGCCGCCAATGTCCCAAGGATTGTAAGCATATGCATTTTTTCATTCCACTTTTTCACTTGAACTCACCTTTTCTTCTATAGTTAATTTGCAGTAGAAATTGCAGCTTCGCTGCGCAAATTCAGCGGGGAAAACGCTTTAATCAGCGTTTCCCTAAAAAAGCCTTACCGTTCCCTTTATGTCTCTACTCTGCTAATGTGATGCATCCAGTATATCACATCCTGTTTTCTTTATAAATCTTTTTTTAGAAATTAATAAAAAGATTGAGCTGCAGCAAATCTTTTCTGATTCACTGCAGCCCATTTAGGATATGTTTCCGTTGTATTCTTTTACTCTGCGCCCTTTAACGCCTCTACCATATCAATCTTCTTATTCTTCTTCGCAACCATAAGTCCCACCATCAAGGACACACCAAAGGTCACTAAAATGCTCACGGAATAAGTCAGCACACCTAACGTCAGACAAAGCTCATACTCACTGACTAATGAAGTAATCAGCACATACAGCACCGCTACGCCGCCTGGCAGACCAATCAGTACTCCCAGCACCGTCAGCCAGATATTCTGGCTGATTAACAGCTTGCCAATATGCTTATCCCGGAATCCAAGCACTTTCAGCGTCGCCAGTTCCCGATGACGTTCCAGATAACTCATCACGCCAAGATTGTAAAGCACAACAATACCAAGCACAATGGCTGCCACCACAAATAACCACACCATCAGATTCATGATTTCCATAAAGCTGTCATAGGTATCCATAATCATATCCTTATCCTGCTTACCGGAAATAATCGCCGAACTTTCAATCTCCTCTGACTCCACGTCTGTGAAAATTGCCCCGATATGATACTCGATTCCAACACGATCCGCATAGGTATCGGTCATAATAATTGCCTCGGACATCAGGGAGCGAAGGTAACCTGCCACCCTCACCTGGTAGGTTTCTTCACTTCCGTATGGGGAAAATTCAATCATATCACCAATCTCTGCCGTATCCTTCAGACGCAGGCAGAGATACACACCGTCATCCGACAAACGGACAAGCTCATTGTCCTCATTTAAGAAACGCAGCTTATTCTGGTCCTCATCATGAACCTCCATGGTAATCGTCTTTCCCTCATAGCTGATACCTAAAGAAGCCTGCCAGTCACCATCCACCTTTCCGGCAAGTTCCATTGCTGCCGCATTATCGGATGTATCCGCCAGATTAATCCGGGTCTTATAATTACTGATTCCATTATCCAGCAAATCCATAAATGCCGCCATGGTATCCTTCATGCCCAGACCGCCAACCAGCAGAAGCATACAGCCCACCACGCCAACCAGGGTCATGGCAGAACGTGTCTTGTGCCGCACGATATCCCTGACATTCCATTTTGTCCCGAAAGGGAGCTTCTCCCAGAACGGAAGCTTTTCAAACACACTCTTTTTCATTGCCTTCGGAGTATATGGACGAAGGGCATCGGCTGCCGTTCCTTTCAGCATTTTCTTAACAGAAAGAAAACTGATAAAGGTCAGAATCACTATAGTAAACACAATAATTGGATAGCAGAAGCCCGGCATGACTAATGACCAGTCCGGCATATCGAGATAAGTACTCATCATACCCGTCGGACTGACAATCAGCCCGGCAATGCCGTAACCAAGCGCAATACCAAGCAACGTTCCAAACAAACCAATGACAAAACCGTAGGAGGTGTAATGCCGCAGAATCCGGCTGTCCCGGAACCCAAGCGCCTTTAACGTACCAATCTGCACCTTCTCATTTGCCGCAATCCGGTGCATGGTTGTAATCATGGTCAGAATGGCAATGGCAAGGAACAGTACCGGCAGAATGGAGCCCATGGTCTTTCCTTCCTCCGCCTCACTCTTAATACCGGCATACGCTACATGAACATCCTTGGAAAGTACCTGCACCGTTTTTCCAAGAGCATCCTTTACTGCCTCCTCCAGCTCCTCCTTGGACAGCCCGGAAATCACATTGATTTGCGGATAAAAGGCAAAGCCAAGGGCTTCCTCCAGCTTCTCCGGAGATATGTACATAAATCCAAAGGTCTCATAATCCGGCATGAGCTGGTTTTCATCGGCAACACAAATCATCTGCTCCCCGCTTTTTACCAGACCGATTACCTTTCCGCTGATTTCCAGACCGGTATAAACGGTAGTCAGCGTGTCTCCAATAGCAATCCCATTTGCCGCTGCAAACTTATCCGACAGCCAGATGCCATCCGAAGTTTCGTCATACTCTGCTCCCTCCATCACCAGCATGGTGGAAACCGTATAATTTTCCGAAACATTTAACGCCAGGGATTTTTTTGTGTCCTTTATGCCCACATTCACCGCCAGATACCGGGTGGCAGCCTCTACGCCTGCTATCTCCTGCACCGCTTTGATATCCTCTTCCGTAAATCCGGTTTCGGCATACAGACGGAAGTCCGCATAATTCGTATCCTCCAGATATGAATAACCGTCTGCTTCCAGACTCTTCCACTCAATATTAAAGCCCAGGAACACACCAACACCAATGGCAATCATAATAATCATGGAAATAAACTGTGATTTATAATTCCACGCTGTACGAAATAATTTTCTTATTAACATAATCTCTCTCCATTCTGAAACGGTATTTTACTGATTACCATTCTACTTCCTCTGCACTCATCGGATGTTCCTGTTCTTCATAAGACTTTATTTTACCGTTCTTCACACGGATAACCACATCTGCCATTTTCGCGATATTCTGATTGTGGGTTACTGCCACAATGGTCTTGCCATAGTTTCTCGCCATGGAAAGAAGGAGCTTTAATACGAGCACACCCGTCTCAGAATCCAGGGCTCCGGTTGGCTCATCACAAAGAAGAATCTTTGGATTTTTCGCCAATGCCCTCGCAATGGACACTCTCTGCTGTTCGCCGCCGGAAAGCTCCGCCGGGAAGTTCTGGGCATGATCCGCCAGACCAACCTCAGAAAGCATTTTCTTTGCATCCAGAGGGTCTTTGGAAATTTCCTTTACCAGCGCAACATTTTCCAGAACGGTCAGTGTCGGAATCAGATTATAAAACTGGAACACAAAGCCTACGGTAGATGCGCGGTAATCTGCCAGCTCATTCTGGTTCAGCGTGGAAATATCTTTTCCGTTTACCGTTATCGTGCCGCTGGTGGGACTGTCCAGACCGCCCAGCATATTGAGCAGGGTACTCTTTCCGGCACCACTAGGGCCTAAAATAACAATAAATTTACCTTCCTCCAGTGTTAAATTTACGTTGTCCAATGCTTTTTGTTCATGGTCACCGCTTTTGTAAATACGGGTGACATTCTGAAATTCTACGATTGACATGATACTCCTCCATTTTTATTGACTAATTTTAGTTAGTCGTATCTAACTTTTTTAAGTTAGTTTTACTCCTTTTTTTCTTTCTTGTCAAGTAAAAAGTTGCGATACCGCCTTTCTGTACCGCAACTTTTTATTATACATATTTTTCCGGTCTATCTCTTCACGTTAAACGCACCCATTCCCGGATACACTGCACTTTCGCCAAGCTCCTCCTCAATGCGCAGCAACTGATTGTACTTCGCCACACGCTCCGAACGGCTTGGTGCACCGGTCTTAATCTGGCAGGTATTTAAAGCTACTGCCAGGTCTGCAATGGTCGTATCCTCTGTCTCACCGGAACGGTGGGAGGAAACTGCGGTATAGCCTGCCTTGTGAGCCATCTTGATTGCCTCCAGTGTTTCGGAAACGGAGCCAATCTGGTTCAGCTTGATTAAAATACAGTTACCACAGTGATTCTCAATACCCTTCTTTAATCTCTCTGTATTTGTAACAAATAAATCATCGCCAACTAACTGCACCTTGTCGCCAAGCTCAGCGGTCAGCTTCTGCCAGCCTTCCCAGTCTTCTTCATCCAGGGCATCCTCAATGGAGATGATTGGGTACTTCTCCACTAACTGCTTCCAATGTTCAATCAGTCCATCAGAAGTAAACTTTGTACCCGCCTTTGGAAGCACATATTCGCCCTTCTTCTCACCCTTCCACTCACTGGAAGCTGCATCCATGGCAATCATAAAATCCTTGCCCGGTTCATAGCCTGCATTCTTTACTGCCTCTAAAATGTACTGAATTGCCTCTTCGTCACTGGCAAGGTCTGGTGCAAAACCACCCTCGTCACCAACCGAAGTTGCCAGTCCCCTGGACTTTAACAGGGCTGCCAGCGCATGGAATACTTCGGCACACCAGCGAAGCGCCTCTTTGAAGCTTTCTGCTCCCACCGGCATAATCATAAACTCCTGTACATCTACAGTGTTTGCTGCATGGGCACCGCCATTTAAAATATTCATCATCGGAACCGGAAGCCGGTTGCCGGAAATACCGCCAAGGAAACGGTACAATGGAAGATTCATTGCGGTTGCTGCTGCTCTTGCGGCAGCAATGGATACTGCAAGAATTGCATTGGCACCAAGCTTTGACTTATCCTTCGTTCCATCCAGTTCCATCATTGCTTTATCCACAGCATAGATATCAGAAGCATCCATGCCCACAATTGCCTTTGCAATCTTCGTATTGATGTTCTCTACTGCCTTTGTCACACCCTTGCCAAGGTATCTCTTTTTGTCGCCATCCCGAAGCTCCAGTGCCTCAAATTCACCTGTGGAAGCACCACTTGGCGCTGTTCCTCTTGCTACAGTTCCATCCACCAGCGTCACTTCTGCCTCTACGGTTGGATTTCCTCTGGAGTCTAAAATTTCGCGTCCGGTTACCTTTTCAATTTCCAAATAATTCATCCCAATCCTCCTTGTTTTTCGAAGAAAAATGTCCGCCCGCTTATGCGGACAGAGGAGTTTCCTCCTTGTTTTTCCATTTCTTTAAGAGTATGCCCCGGAAAGAAAAAAATAATCTTTGGAGCATAATTCCTGCTTCACAACAAGAATTTTCTGCGGTAAAATAAGCATATAATTTCTGGCAGTAACTGCTTATTATATAATATAACCAGAATTAACGCAGCGCAATGCTGCAGAACGGAGGATTTTATGGCAAAAATATACACCTCAGCTGACCAGCTGATTGGAAAAACACCACTTCTGGAGCTCACCCATCTGGAAAAAGAATTTGGATTACAGGCAAAACTTCTGGCTAAACTGGAATATCTGAACCCTGCCGGCTCCATTAAGGACCGTGTGGCAAAAGCAATGATTGAAGATGCTGAAACAAGCGGCAGACTCACAAAAGACGCCGTTATTATTGAACCGACCTCCGGCAACACCGGTATCGGTCTGGCTGCCGTTGCCACTGCAAAGGGCTACCGCACTATTATTGTTATGCCGGAAACCATGTCGGTGGAACGCCGGAAACTGATTGCTGCCTATGGTGCAGAACTTGTATTATCCGATGGAAGCAAGGGAATGGCAGGAGCCATTGAAAAAGCAGAAGAACTGGCAAAGGAACTGCCTGGCGGTTTTGTTGCGGGACAATTCGTCAATCCGGTCAACCCTAAGGCCCACTTTGAATCCACCGGACCTGAAATTTATGAAGACACCGACGGAACCGTAGACATTCTGGTTGCAACGGTTGGTACCGGCGGTACGATTACCGGTACCGGTGAATATTTGAAATCAAAAAATCCTGCCGTTAAGGTAATCGCCGTAGAACCGGCTTCCTCTCCTGTACTTTCCGGCGGAACTGCCGGAGCACACAAAATTCAGGGAATTGGTGCCGGATTTATCCCGGAAATTCTGAATACCGATGTATACGATGAAATCATACAGGTAGAAAATGAAGATGCTTTTGAGGGTGGCAGATGGATTGGAAAAAAGGAAGGCGTTCTGGTCGGAATTTCTTCCGGAGCTGCTTTATATGCAGCAATCGAAGTTGCAAAACGGGAAGAAAACAAAGGTAAAACCATTGTCGTTATTTTACCGGATTCCGGAGACCGCTACCTTTCCACCGAATTATTTTAAATTATGAAAAAACGCTGTTTTTTCATATCAATTATTGCACAATTTCCCTTCATATGTTATAATAATACCACATTATAGCTGTTATATAAAACATACGCAAAAGGAGAATACTTATGGCAAAAAAGAATGGTGCACAGACAGTTGATGTAGTTGCAGGAAGAAAAGTTGTTCTTTCCGCAGGGGTTGGTAAGACAAACGTGGATGAACTGAAATGGCTCACCACCACCGTATTAGATTATGCAAAAGCGTGGAAGTCCACCGGCTGGGCTTATATTGCAGACTGCTCCCAGATGAGTCCGGTATCTCCGGCAGAGGGAACCGAACTGGTTGCCATGACAAAAGCATTTGTGGACGCTGGCTGTAAAGCATTCGCCTTTGCAGAAGGCCGTTCCATTATGTTAAAGGTTCAGGCACAGAAAAACACAGAGCGTTCCCAGACCGGTGTTACCGAAGGGCACTTCGCTACTGTAGAAGAAGCACTTGACTGGTTAAAAGCAGAGGTACATATTTAAACTATCCGAAAAACGGGCTGTAAAAAATAATTTTTTTACAGCCCGTTTTCATTATGCAAGCTTCTCCCGTAACATTACAATCTGCCCACAAATGCCGCCATTGCCTTTGTCAGATACTCAATATTCTCCTTCCGGCATTTCGTATCCAGATAAGTATGTATTCTCGCCACATACATGCCAACCGGTGATTTTTTCAGGGAACAAACACCGATTCCTTTTCTAAAATTCATCTGATCCGATGGGAACATCATAAATTTCATTTTACGGCAGAGATACTGCACATCATTTTTTTCTTCTTCCTGTTTTAATACTTCTACAAACAAAGGATAATTCTCGTCTTTCCTGGAACGATGGTCTGCCATGGTAACAATATGCTCTCCGTCTCCCACACAGTCTATGTTAATCAGCATTTTATCCTTTACCTGTTTTTTATGCTTCTTGTAAAAAAACGCAGAACCCAGCAGTCCTTTTTCCTCATTATCAAAATAAATCACGCAGACCTTCTTTCGCTGGTCCTCCGGCAATGTTTCCAGAATATGTGTCAGGGTAATAATGCCGGACGTATTATCGTTGGCGGTATGCTTATTCCGAAAACCAACCATCATCTGAACCATAATCAGAATCAGGGAAATCAAGAACGCAAAATAAGCAGTTATGGCATTATTACACAACAAACCAATGCCAAATCCAATCCCTCCTGCCAGCACCAGAATCATGATGGTCAGAACCACCTGATAGCCCCAGAACAGTACCGGATTGGTCGGTGCCATAAAGTTTGGGAACGGCATCCAGGCACAGGTATCGTAATGGGCACCAAACAGCACTTTGGCTTCTGCCGGATTTCCTACTACAATATTGCGGCTTTGGAACAGCCCCTTGCCTTTTTCTTCAATTTTTATATCCTGTTCCGGGTCGTATCCGGCCTTTGTCAGACGCTGTTTCATATAATCAATGAAGGCAGTCTTCTGCTTATTGGATTTTCTGACTTCGTAATGAGTTAAAATAGGGTCATACATCATTCCATACGTTCCTTTCCGCTGCGGACAATCCAGATGATGCCATTTAATATCAGACGGTTATCTTTTGATGGACGCCCCAGCTTTCCTGCTTTTCTTTCATTGTATCATAAATGTAAAAATAAAAACATATGTTTCGTGCTTTTTTTCATTTTCAAACACGCTCCCGGTTACTGTTCACACGGGACTTTTACACAATCGTGGATAGTAGTTTTTGGAGAGAAAAATATCCAAATGTCCGACATCTCTGACACAACTGTACGTTTTTGGCGAACATAGCCGTACAATTCCTGGTGCGTGGCAATCACTT